>JAWXBS010000039.1:0-21780 GCA_034440275.1 Alphaproteobacteria bacterium | reverse complement strand
GCCGCCGCCGATGGGGTGACTGAAGAGAATGACTGTCCTGGAGTCGCCCGTCGCCGGGCGCACGCGCATGCACTCGATGAAGACCTGCCCCGTGGGTCCGCCATAGACCTCCTTCAGCGGGCTCTTGTCTGCATGAACGAAGCCGTAGGCTTCCCGCACCACCGCCATGGACGTCTCCCTCTTCGGGTCTTGCTTTGCCGTGTGTCTTCCGTCTTCGCTACGCGACGGACATCAACTTCCCAAAGGTTTTCGTCCTGCCGCAAGGTCAGGCAGGGGTGACGGAGGCGCACATGACGGCCCAGCATGCTGCCGCGCAGCAACCCAACGGCATTCACCATCTCGCCTTCATGGCCGGCGACATCAAGAAGCACATCGCGTTCTTCTCGCAGGTCATGGGTTGTCCGCTGGTGGCGATCTTCGACATGCACGGCGTGCCGGGCAGTTTGCACGCCTTCCTGCGCATGAACGATCACGCCTATTTCTCGATTGTGCAGATGCCGGGCGTCGGTGACATTCCCGTCCAGCTCGGCGTGACGCATGCAGGGCGCGGCGAGATGCCGAGCGCGGCGGGCACGCTGCAGCATCTGGCGTTCAACGTGGACAGCGAGGCCGACCTCGTCGCCATGCGCGACCGCATCCGCAGTCACGGCGTGCCGGTGATGGGTCCGATCGACCACGGCATGTGCAAGTCGATCTACTTCGCGGGACCCGATCATCTCGCGCTCGAAGTCGCGACGTCGTCGGCCGCGATCGACGCGACGCGCTGGATCGATCCCGCCGTGCTGGAGAAGGTCGGCATCACTGCGGCGGAGGTCGCCGCCTACAAGGCGCCTGCGCCCTTCGTCGGGCAGAGTCCGGTGGCGCAACCCTCCTACGATCCGAGCAAGCCGCATCTCACCTATCCCGATCAAATCTATCAGAAGATGCTTCAGGTCCCCGATGAGGTCGTCTCCGCTCGCGCCTCGTTCGCCGCGCCGCCCGTCGACGGATAATTTGGTGGCTTTCGCGCCCTTTTGTCCGGGGGACTGCGCACGACGTCGGGTGCGTTGTGCATCCTTGATCGACGCCCGCGGATGCGTGCAAGGATTGCCATGCAAATGGAGTGGGACGCCCGGGTCGCCCCGCGTCGTCGCACGCGGCGCTTGTGCCGATTGGCGGGAAATGCTTACTGGTAAACCGGTGTCATTGGCCGTTTGATGCGGTCCGGGGTCATTCGATCAGGAACCTTGAGGGACATGCGTCACGAGAAGCAGAGGTCAGCGAAGGTGGCGACAGAGCGCCCGGAGGTGTCTGCGGGTCCCTCAGTCACCGGCCGCCGTTCGACCATCAACGACATCGCGCGTCTGGCGAATGTCTCGAAGAAGACCGTCTCGCGGGTGATCAACCAGTCGCCGCTGGTGACGGAGGGCACGCGCGAGCGCGTATCGCTCATCATCCGTCAGTACGGCTATGAACCGGATCCCCAGGCGAGGGGCCTTGCGTTTCGCCGCTCCTTCCTGATCGGGCTTGTGTACGACAACCCGAATGCGCAGTTCGTCGTCACGATGCAGCAGGGCCTGCTCGACGGCGTGCGCGGCTCGGGATTCGAGCTCGTGGTGCATCCTTGCAACCGCCAGAGCAAGACGCTGGTCGCCGATGTGCGCGCGTTTGCGCAGCGCCAGAAGCTCTATGGCGTCGTGCTGTTGCCACCGATCTCGGAAAACAACGCGCTGACGAGCATGCTTGATGAGCTGGGATGTCGCTATGTGCGCGTGGCTTCTGCGGTTCTCGATGTGCCGGCGAAGTTGGTCGTTTCCAACGACCGCATCGGTACGGCGGAGGCGGCGCGTCATCTGGCGGCGCTTGGACACACGCGCATCGGGCTCATCGAAGGCCCCATCGGTTTCCGTTCGCGCATCGAGCGTCGTGAGGGATTTGAAGCGGGTCTCGCCGAGCACGATCTGAAGCTTGCCAAAGAATATTGCGTCGACGGCGCCTACACGTTTGACTCCGGCATCGAGGGCGCGCGCAAGCTGCTCAGCCTGAAGAACCGGCCGACTGCGATCTTTGCCTGCAACGACGAGATGGCGGCGGGCGTCTATCAGGTCGCACGCGAAATGGGCCTGTCGATTCCGGAGGATCTGTCGATCGTCGGGTTCGACGACACGCCCGTCTCCTCGCGCCTTTGGCCACCGCTGACGACCATTCGCTGGCCCATCGTGGAGATGGGTCGCTCTGCAGCGGCGAAACTGCTGGAGGGCGCGGAGAGCGACGTCACAGTGCCCGAGGCGAAGCTCATCGTCCGAAACTCGACGGCGCCGCCGAAACGCTGACGCGCGGCATTTTTCATGACCCGCTGACACCGGTGTCCAAGATCAATCAAAACACGGGAGACCCCAACAATGTTCAGAAAGACCTATCAGGCGACGCATCCAGACATGATGGCCGGCGCCGACAACGACACCCTGCGCCAGCGGTATCTGCTCACCGGCCTCTTCACACCGGGCGAAGTGACGCTCGACTACGCGCACAACGAACGCTTCGTGATCGGCGGCGCGGCGCCGACGACGAAGCCGGTCGCGCTTCCCGTGCAGGGGCCGCCGGCAGAAGGCGCACCGTTCCTGGAACGCCGCGAGCTTGGAATCGTCAATGTCGGCGACGGCAAGGGATGCGTGATCGTCGACGGGACAAGCTACGACATGGACCCTCGTGACGGCCTCTACGTGCCGCAGGGTACGAAGGACGTCGTGTTTGAAAGCGTCGATGCGGCGAATCCCGCAAAGTACTATCTCGCGTCCACACCGGCGCATGCGCGCTTCGAGACAGTGAAAATTTCCATAGACAAGGCAGTGCCGCTCGAGCGTGGATCGCTGGAGACATCCAACGAGCGGACCATCTACCAGTACATCGTGCCCGCCACATGTCGTTCCGCGCAGCTTCTTCTCGGGCTCACGATTTTGAAGACGGGCAGCGTCTGGAACACCATGCCGCCGCACCTGCATGACCGCCGTTCGGAAATCTATTTCTACTTTGGCTTGAAGGCCGACGAGCGCGTCTTCCACTTCATGGGCGAACCCGACACGGCGCGCCACATCGTCGTCGCCAACGATGAAGCAGTCGTCTCGCCGCCGTGGTCGATCCACATGGGCTCAGGCACGAGCAACTACTGCTTCATCTGGGCGATGGGCGGCGAAAACCTCGACTACACGGACATGAACGTCCTCGACATCTGTCAGCTCAAATAGGCATCGCGATGAGTAGTCCGTTCGATCTCACCGGAAAGGTCGCGCTCGTCACCGGCGGGAGCAGGGGCCTGGGGCAGGGCATCGCGCGTGCGCTCGCGCAAGCGGGCGCCGACATCGCCGTCGCCGGCATGGCGACGCCGACCGAAACCGAGGCCATGGTGCGCGGCCTAGGGCGGCGCTTCGTCTCCGTCGCGGCTGACCTCGGATCGATCGAGCCTGTGGATCGCATCGTCGCGGAAACGCTGGCGGGCGCAGGGCGTATCGACATTCTCGTCAACAATGCGGGCATCATTCGCCGCGCGGATGCGGTCGATTTCACCGAGAAGGACTGGGACGACGTCATCGACGTCAACCTGAAGTCGGCGTTCTTTCTAGCGCAGGCGGTCGGTCGCGTGCTGATCGCGCAGGGCAGCGGCAAGATCATCAACATTGCGTCGATGCTGTCGTTCCAGGGCGGCATCCGTGTGCCGTCCTACGCGGCGTCGAAGAGCGGGATCGCCGGAATCACGCGGCTGCTTGCTTGCGAGTGGGCGGGGAAAGGCGTGAACGTGAACGCCATCGCGCCGGGCTACATGGCGACGGACAACACTGAACAGCTGCGCGCCGATCCCCAGCGCTCGCGCGATATTCTCGCGCGCATTCCCGCCGGCCGGTGGGGCGAGTCCGCCGATATCGGCGGCGCGGCCGTCTTCCTTGCAAGCGCGGCGTCCGACTACATGCACGGCGCGATCATCCCCGTGGATGGTGGATGGCTGGCGCGCTGAGGGCTCAGTCGACCAGACTGTTCAGGTACGCTTCGAGTTCGGTGTAACCGTCACCGTCGCGGTCGGTGCGGCCGTCCGCGGGATCGCCGGCGTTCAGACCGTGCGCGCGCTCCCAAGCGTCAGGCATGCCGTCGCGGTCCGTATCGAGCGGGGCAGGGCCACCGCGCAATTCGGGCCATCCGCCCACGTCCTGCTGGCTGTCGACGATGCGGCCTGATTTCGCGCGGACATCGGCGATGACGCGCGCATCGACCGTGTCGCGGCGGTGCGAGGCCCCGGCGTTCATCAACACGGACATGAAGGAAGCGCCTGCGCCTTCAGATGCGACCGCGCCCACATCGACAGGGGCCTCAAGTCGATAACCCGGTCGCACCGCCCCTTCGACGAGACTCCACGGATCGTCGGGAACGACGCCGTTCATGCTGTTGCCGTAGAAATAGGCGCGTGCTTCCCCATTCTCTTCCTGAAACGCCAGCGCGCCGGTCGACTGCGGACCGGGCACGTATGCGTTGTCGATAAAGTTGCAGGTTACACGCTGCGCCTGGTCGGCGTTGTAGCCCGCGAAACGTCCGCCCCAGTTGTAGAAGACATTGCTGCGAAACTCGATCATCGGCCCAATCGGATCTTCGGCAGGAGTGAGGTAGTTGCCGGGGCGCGGGTTGCGCGCGCGATGATGGGCCCAGAGATTATGATGGAACGTGATGCGTGCGCCATGCGCGCCGCGCACCAGCGTGCCGTAGCCGTGATCGCCTTTTGCGTGGCGCGATCGATTGAGTGACTCCGATATGATCGACCACTGCACTGTGACGTCATAGGGGCCTGCATCTTTGGGATTGTAGCGGCTCGCCACGGACAACGTCTCGTCGATCGACCAGCTTGCGGAAACGTGGTCGAGAATGATGCGCCTGCCGCGCGTGATCGAGATCGCGTCTGCTTCTACTCCCGAGGTGTCTCCGAGGCGCGAGCGCAGATACCGGACGACCACATCGTCGGCTGAGATGACGAGCGGATGGTTGCGGAGCGCGACGCCATCGCCTGGCGCCGATTGCCCGGCGATGGTCACCTGGCCGTGGCGGATGACCAGCGGCGACTCGAGGGTGATCGTGCCGGCGACTTCGAAGACGACCGTGCGCGGGCCACGTCGCTCCACGGCCTCTCGCAGGCTGCCCGGTCCGCTGTCGGCCAGGGTCGTGACATGCAGCACCGCGCCGCCCCGCCCGCCCGTTGCCAAACGTCCTGCGCCCTCGGCGCCTGGGAAGGCGTCGATCGCACGCATGTCGCCTGCTGCCGTTGTCGGGTTCTGCGCAGCCGCCATCGAACCGAGGAGCGACGTGGCGATGAGCGATGCGATCGCCGTGAAAACCCGGCTCCGTCTTGTCCTGGGCAATGTCTCTCGGTGCGTCCTGGAGGCAACATGACCTGGCGTGCATGACGCGTTCGACGGGAACGGGGTTGTCATTTGCCTGAAGCTCCCGATATGGTAGGGCGAATGCCACCGGTGTCAAAGCTTGCAATGACACCGGTGTCAAGGACAGAACGCTGTGGATCCAGCCGCCAACGCGAAGGCGGGTAAAGTGATGGACCGCACCAAGGGGAGGTTGGCATGTCGTCTTCGATGAATCGTGTTCGGTACGGAATGTCTCTCGCGGCCATGGCGGCGGCGGCGGCGTTCGGCAACGTGGCCCTCGCCCAGGAGGCCGAGCCCGCGCCGGCGGAGACCGACGAGATCGTCGTCACAGGTTTCCGCGGTTCGCTGGCGCAAGCCATCGAGGTCAAGCGCAACGCAACGGGCGTCGTCGATGCGATCATGGCCGAAGACATCGCCGACTTCCCCGATCTCAACCTCGCGGAGTCCATCCAGCGCATCCCGGGCGTCTCGATCGACCGTGACGCCGGCGAAGGCCGCTCCATCACCGTGCGCGGCCTCGGCTCGGACTTCACACGCACGCGCGTCAACGGCATGGAAGCCTTGGCGACAACCGGTGCTACCGACAGCTCCGGCGGCGCCAACCGCTCGCGCCAGTTCGACTTCAACATCTTCGCGTCCGAACTGTTCAACAGCATCAAGGTGTCGAAGACATCGTCGGCGGAAACGGAGGAAGGCTCTCTCGGCGCGACGCTCGATCTCACGACCGCGCGGCCCTTCGACTACAAGGATTTCACCCTCGCCATTTCCGCCCAGCACGGCTGGAACGATCTCTCCGAAGAGAACGACCCGCGCGCGGCTTTCCTGATTTCCAACACATGGTTCGACGGCAAGCTCGGCGCACTCTTCTCGGTCGCCTACGCCAACCGCAGCAGCCTCGAGGAAGGCTTCAGCTCCGTGCGTTGGGAGCAGGGCAGCGGTTCGGGCGGCTTTTGCAGCCCGGTTGGTTTTGACATCAACCCCACGACGGCAGGTGTGCAAGTCTCGGGCGGCACCACGCTCGGCGCCAGCGCCGCGAACTGCACGACCGGCGTGGCGCGTCCTGCGAACAACGCGACAAACATCGGCTTCTGGCAAGCCGCGAACGCGGGTTTCGCACCACGCCTGCCGCGCTACGGGCGTCTGACGCACGAGCAGGATCGCCTCGGCATGACGGGCTCCGTGCAGTTCCGCCCGTTTGAATCCACGACGGTGAGCTGGGATCTGCTGTTCGCCGAATTGAAATCGACACGCCAGGAAGATTTCCTGGAATCGCTGTCCTTCAGCCGCACCGCCGCGCAAGGCGGCAAGCCTCAGGTGATCGTGCGAGATACCGTGGTCGATCCGGACGGTGACATTGTCTACGGCGTTTTTGACAACGTCGATGTACGCAGCGAATCGCGTTTCGACGAACTCGAAACGGATTTTACCCAGAACACGTTGCGCGTCGAACACGAGTTCAACGATCGCCTGAAACTTGTCGCTCTCGCAGGGCGTTCGGAGTCGGATTTCAACAATCCGGTTCAGACCACCGTCACGCTCGATCGCATCAACACCCAAGGGTATTCGTGGGACTTCCGCGGCAACGACCGCCTACCCACGATCAACTACGGCTTCGACGTCACCAACCCGGCAAACTGGGGATGGATCACGGGCGGCCAACCCACCTCCGAAATCCGCCTGCGTCCTCAAGGCGCGACGAACATCTTCGACACCATCCAGTTCGATCTCGGTTGGGACATCAATGATGCATTCACGCTGCGTGGCGGCGCGAACTACAAGAACTTCAACTTCACCACATACGAATATCGGCGCGCGTCGGAAACGGCGATCCCGGTCTTGCCGCCGGGCACGACGGTGGCGAACATCTCTAGCGTGCTCACTGGCTACGGCAGTGGCCTCGACATTGGCGCTGGCACGCCCACCACTTGGCTCATCCCGAGCTTCGACAACGTCGCCCGCCTGTTCGACATCTATTGCAACTGCGATCCGACGCCTAGCAATACGACGGACGGAAACGACTTCCGCATGACCAGCATCACAAATGGCAACGCGCGCGGCAACAACCGCGAAATCAATGAAAGCGATATCGGCTACTACGCGCAGCTCGACTGGAATACCGAAATCGGCGGTTTCGGTTTCCGCGGCAACCTCGGCGTGCGCCAAGTGGAAACCGAGTTGAAGGCGCAGGGTTACCTCGCCACCGGCGGCGGCACGCTTGTGACCGTCAAGAACAATTACTCCGACACGCTGCCGGCGCTGAACCTCGCGGTGGATCTCACCGACGACATCGTGGTGCGCTTCGGCGCCGCCAAGGTGATGGCGCGCCCGCAACTCGCCAACCTCAGCCCAGGCGGCACGGTGAGCACGAGCGGCACGCTCACGATCACCACCGGCAATCCGCTGCTCGAGCCCTTCCGCGCCACGACCTTCGACACGAGCTTCGAATGGTACTTCGCGGACGAGGCGCTGTTCTCGGTGGCGGTGTTCTACAAGGACATCGACAGCTACGTGCAGAACATCCGTCAGGATCGCCCGTTCAACACGACCGGCCTTCCGCTCTCGCTGCTGCCCGTGGGCTTCACGGGTGACGAAGTGTTCCAGGTGTCCTCGGCGGTGAACTCGCCGGGCGGGCCGTTGAAGGGCTTCGAGATCGGCTTCCAGACGCCGTTCAACTTCCTGCCCGGTCCGTTCGACCGGTTCGGCATCCAGGCCAACTACACGCACGTCGAATCCGAGATCGCCTACGCGACGTCGGCGACTGCGGCGACCACGGTGTACGTCACCAACGACCTGATCAACCTGTCGCCGGATGCGTACAACGCGACGCTCTACTACGACCACGGCCCGTTCGAGGCGCGCGTGTCGGTCGCGTACCGTGACGACTATCTGCAAACCGTCCCGGGTCGGAACGGCAACGATGTGGAAGGCAAGATCGGAACGACAAACGTCGACTTCTCAGCGTCCTACGAAGTCGGCGATCACCTGACGTTCTCGTTTGAAGGTCTCAACCTCACCGATGAGTTCAACGACCAGTACGTGTCGTCCACGGCGGATCGCTCGTCGGTCTATCATCACACCGGCCGCCAGTACTACGTCGGTATCCGCTACCGGTACTGATCCCTGATCTGCATCCCTCCTCCCCCTGATGCAGCGGCGTCGCACTTCGGTGCGACGCCGTCCTTGTTTCTGCAATGATCAGAAGGCGGTTCTTTCTAGCGGGCGCAGGCGCCATTTCCGTTGCACACGCGCACGCTGCCGCATCGCGCCGCGATCCGGTCGTCGCCACCGTTTATGGCCGCGTCCGGGGCAGGGCGAGCGACGGCGTCAGCGCATTTCTCGGCATTCCCTATGGCGCGGACACACGCGCGCGTCGCTTCCGTCCGGCGCTTCCGCCGACGGCATGGGGTGAAATTCGACAGACGACAGCATTCGGTCACGCCTGCCCTCAGCAAACGATCGACGAGGCGGCATCGGAGGATTGCCTGCGCCTCAATGTCTGGACGCCCGGCGCCGACGCGCGCGTGAAACGTCCGGTGCTCGTCTACATTCACGGCGGCGAATACAGCTCAGGATCCGGATCGAGTGCGCTGACCGACGGCGCACGTCTGTGCGCGCGGGGCGATGTGGTCGTCGTCACGCTCAATCACCGGCTGAACATTTTTGGCCACCTGCACCTGGATGGGATTGTCGAAGGTTTCGCGGGCTCCGGAAATGTGGGGCTGAGCGATCTTGTGCTCGCGTTGCAGTGGGTTCGCGACAACATCGGCGCATTCGGGGACGATCGCGCCTCCGTCACGCTGTTCGGACAATCAGGCGGCGGTGCGAAAATCGCGTCACTGCTCGCGTGCGCGCCGGCGCGGGGACTATTTCATCGTGTGATGACGATGAGCGGGCAGCAGATCACCGTTCAGGGACCGCGCGCGGCGACCGCACGTGCGCGTGCGGTTCTTGCAGCCCTCGGTCTTCCGCCGGGCGATATGGAGTCTTTGCTTGCGGTCTCGTCAGAACGACTTGTGGAGGCCACTCGGGCGGTCGATCCGAGCATTGCAGGATCGACCATCTATTTCGGCCCGGTTCTGGATGAGGTTTTGCTGACGCGTCATCCATTCTTCCCGGACGCGCCGCCTTCCGGCGCCGGTATCCCGATGATCATCGGCAACACCCGGGATGAAACGCGCGGTCTGAGCGGTCGGTCCGATGCATCGCTCTTCGCGCTGACATGGGACGTTCTGCCGAAGCGTCTGGCGCCGGCGTTGTTCGTCGACCTTGATGTTGGATTGGTGATCGAAACGTATCGCAATCTCTATCCGGGCATCTCCCCGTCCGATCTCTTCTTCGCGGCAACAACTGCCGGACGCTCGTGGCGCGGTGCGCTCATCGAGGCCGAGTTGCGCGCGGCGCAGGGCGCGCCGGTGCATATGTATCAGCTCAACTGGCGCTCGCCTGTAGACGGTGGCAGGTGGGGCGCGCCACACACGCTGGATATTCCGCTCGTGTTCGACACCGTGGGGTCGGCGTCTCCGGCGAACTACGCCGGAAGTGGCGCAGCGGCGCGCAGCATGGCGTTGCTGATGAGCGAAATGCTGCTCTCGTTCGCGAAGACTGGGGAGCCGTCCGTCATCGGCGCGCCTGCGTGGGCGCGATATGCGTTGCCGGATCGTGCGACGATGATACTCGATCTGCCGCCGCGCATGGAGCGCGATCCCCGCAGCGCGGAACGCAGCCTGTTCGCAAAGGCCCCCTATATTCAGCGCGGGACCTACTAGCGCCTGACGTCGCCGCCGCCACCTTCGAGCACGTCGTCGAGTTCGCTACGTGCCACCTGGTGGAAATCGCCGAAGACGCCGTGCTTCAGGCTCGCGCACGCCATGGCGAGATCGAGAGACGCCGCGTCGTCCTTGCCTTCGCTCAGGCCGCACAGCAAGCCCGCCGCGAACGCGTCGCCGCCGCCGATGCGGTCGACGATGCGCGACAGGCGAAACGCGCGCGTCACACGTTCACCGCCATCGCGCGACAGCATCGTACCCGTGAGGGTGTGATCGTCGGGGCCATGCACTTCGCGGATCGTCGAGGCGATCCGATGCAGCTTCGGAAAGGCCGCAAAAGCGGCCTCGCCCGCCCGGCGTCGCCGCTCTATCGGCGTGTCGCCGCCGAAGTCCTTGCCGAGGACGAGCGCGATGTCGCGCTCATCGGCGAACGCGAGCGCCGTGTGTTCAAACAGCGTGCGCAGGATTTTCGGTCCGTCGCCTCGCCACTGCGCCCAGAGCTTGCCGCGATAGTTGCCGTCGAACGACACAGGCACGCCCGCTTCTGTCGCCGCCTCGACCGCGCGCACTGCCGCTGCCGCCGCATGTGCGCCGATCGCCGGCGTAACCCCGGAGATGTGGAACCAGTCTGCCCCTTCAAGAAGAGGCGGCCATTCGATTGCGTCCGCAGATCCGAGCGCAAACGCGGAACCTTGCCGATCGTAGAGCACTTCGGAAGGACGCAGAACTGCGCCCGGCGTGAGGAAGTAAAGTCCCATGCGGCCCGATGTCGACATCTGCAAGCCGCTGACGTCGACACCGTACTTGCGCGCCTCGTTGCGCGCGCCGTGACCCAGCGCATTGTCGGGGACGATGCTGACCAGCGCCGCAGATTGTCCGAGCTGCGCGAGGCAGACGGCCACGTTTGCTTCAGCGCCGCCCACAACGACGTTGAGCGACGCCGACTGCAGTAGCTTTTCACCGGTCGGCGCAGAGAGACGCAGCAGCAGTTCACCGAAGCAGAGGATACGGGCAGGGCTCATTCGACTTTGGCGGGCTCATAGCGCGGGCACAGCAGGTGCACGACCAGCAAGGCGATCAGATACACCGAACCTGCCACGATGAAGATCGGTGTGTAGGTACCGATCCGCTCCAGCACCTCGCCGACATACTTTGCGAAGACCATGCCGCCAATGCCCCCCAGCATGCCGCCGATGCCGACGACTGTGCCTACAGCAGAGCGCGGGAAGACGTCGCTCGGCAGCGTGTAGAGGTTTGCGGAAAAGCCCTGGTGCGCGGCGGTCGCGAGGCCGATGATCAGCACCGCGACCCACATGTTGGACGCTTCGGCCGCGAAGACGACCGGCAGGGCGCACAGCGCGCAGATCAGCATGGCCGTCTTGCGCGCCGCGTGAAGGCTCATCCCGCGCTTGAGGAAGAAGGAGGAAATGTAGCCGCCACCGATGCTGCCGACGTCGGACAGCAGATAGATGGCGATGATCGGCGGGCCGAAGGTCTTGATGTCGAGGCCATAGGACTTGCCGAGAAAGTCCGGCAGCCAGAACAGAAAGAACCACCAGATCGGATCGATCAGGAACTTGCCGATGGCGTAGGCCCACGTTTCACGCTGGCGCAGCACCTTGAGCCAACCGACTTTCGTCACCGTGTCCGGCGGATCGCTTTCGATCCAGGCGAGCTCTTCCTTGCTGATCTTCTTGTGTTCGCGCGGGTTCTTGTAGAGCAGGAGCCACGCAGGCAGCCACAGAAGCGTGGCGATGCCGATGATCACGAAACTCGCGCGCCATCCCATCGCGAGATCGACGACGATGAACGGCACCACAAGTGGCGTGACGATCGCCCCGATGTTGGTGCCGGCGTTGAAGATGCCCGTGGCGAACGCACGCTCCTTCTTCGGAAACCAGTCCGCCACGGCCTTGATACCGCCGGGAAACGCACCGCCTTCGCCGATTCCCAGCGCCATGCGTACGAGGAAGAAGTGTGTCAACGACCGCGCGCCGGAGTGCGCGATGTGCGCCACGGTCCAGATCGTGAAGGCCGCAGCGAAGCCCCATTTCGCGCCGATCTTGTCGATGATCCGTCCGAACAGCAGATACGCGACGGCGTAGGAAGCCTGAAACCAGAAGACGATGTCGGCGTAGTCGCGCTCGCTCCAGCCGAACTCGGGCTGAAGGTAGTCCGGCTTCAGGAAGCCGATCATCTGGCGGTCGACGTAGTTGATCACCATCGCAAAAAAGAGCAGGGCGACAACGATCCATCGGTACTTGCCCACCGCTGTGGGCGCAGCCGTGACAGGCGGCGCAGCGTTCTCGGTCGTCATTTCAGGCCTCCCGCGACGTTCTGTGACACCGTTATTGAGTCAATGCGCTCGTGTCAGCGCATGGATCTGTAGTTTGCGTCCGTGTCGATCTTGCGGGGCTCCGCGCGCACGGCGCGGCAATGCAGCGTCGCGGCGTCGCCGAAATGCGCGTACGCCGTTTCGCCGATCTTGATGACATGAACGCCAGTTACTGCACCGGTGGAAATCCACTGACCCTTGCGCAGCGGACGACCGCGCGCCGCTGTCGCCCCAAGCACAAATGCGAGCGCTGCAATCGGCCCACCCGGGACCATGGACGCATCGCCGCGCCCGACGCTCACACCGTTGATGCATGTTTCTGCGGTGAAACGCGTCAACGCGTTCGCATCCCAGTCCTTGAGCATGGCCCCCACGACGAGGCCGGCGTTGTTGCCGAAGTCGGACGCCGTAACCGCCGGCCCGTGGTCGTTGATTTCCGGGAATGGGCTCCCCGCGCTCTCGATGCCGACGTGTACGGCATCCACAAGCGCGCCGGCGTCGGCGAGCGACCAGTCAGTGCGATCGGTCGGTGCGTCCAGCCCGATACGGAGGATGAACTCCGCTTCGATCGCGGCGAAACCGCCTTCAAACACCGGAAGGTCGATGACCGTGTCGCTGTCGGCCATCACCGTGTTGGCATGGAAGATTGGTCCGGCGATCCGGTCGGCGCCGAATTGCGCGCGAAACGTCGGGTGGATCAGGCCGATTTTCCAGCCGGACACTTCGTCGGGCCAAAGATCGATGGCGGCGTCCTGGATAGCGTAGGCCTCGGCCAGGGAGGCGGGCATGACCCCCGGGTACTCGGGAATGGGTTCGCCCTGCAGGCGCGCGTCCACGAACCGCTCCGCCGTGCCTGCCGATGGCCCGCGTCCGTCACTCACGCTCCGCTCCCGTACTGTTGCCGCTTCCGAGAGCGGGTCCTGTGGCCTGGGTGGCGAGGCTCGCCCATGACGCGACTACCCATCCCGGCCAGACCAGTGCTATAGGAAACCGGTGTCATTTACAATTCGACTTTCATCGGTTTGGCTGCGGAAGCCGAATTTGGAGGTCAGACAGGCGCCGAAGGCACGGACAACAAGGGCAAAGCCCGACAGGGAGGCTAGGTCGATGAAGCGATTGAAAGTGCTGGGGATTGTGGCCGCATTTGCGCTCGGCTTCGCGGCTGCGCCCATGCCGGACGCCGCCTCCGCGCAGTCTTCGAGTGCGGCTCCTGCGACGATCGCCTTTCCGGGAGCGCAAGGATGGGCCGCCCAGACGCCGGGCGGGCGCGGCGGACGCATCATTCGGGTCACGACTCTGGCCGGCGCGGGGCCTGGGTCGCTGCGAGCCGCCATCGAGACGGCGGGTCCGCGCATCGTCGTCTTCGAAGTCGGGGGGGTTATTGATCTGGGTCGGGAGACGCTCAAGGTCCGTGAGCCGTTCCTCACCATCGCTGGCCAGACCGCGCCTTCGCCCGGTGTCACGCTCATTCGCGGCGGCATGGATATCGCGACACATGATGGCGTCATCCGGCACCTGCGTATTCGTCCGGGTGAAGCGGGAGCCGCAAAGTCGAGTGGTTGGGACGAAGACGGCATCTCCACTGTCGCCGCGTACAACGTGATCGTCGATCACTGCTCGATTACCTGGGCGACCGATGAAAATCTCTCCGCGTCCGGCCCCCGCTTTACGGGCTCGACGCCGGACGAGTGGCGCGCAGGCACGTCCCATCGCATTACGTTCAGCAACAACCTTCTCGCCGAAGGTCTTGCGCATTCGACGCACAGCAAACTCGAACATTCCAAGGGATCGCTGATCCACGACAATGTCAGCGACATCCTCATCGTCGGCAATCTCTACGCGCACAACGTGGAACGCAGCCCGATGTTCAAGGGAGGCGTTCGCGGGGTGATTGCAAACAACCTGATCTACAATCCGGGCCCGCGCGCCATCCACTACAATCTCATGGCCGAAGAGTGGGGCGACAAGCCCTTCGAGACCGGACAGATGGTCGTGGTCGGCAATGTGTTGCGCGCGGGTCCCTCGACACCTGGCGATCTCGCGTTCTTCATGCTGGGCGGCTATGGCGACGTGCTGCTGCACATGAGCGACAATATCGCGGTCAACAGGCTTGGTGCGCCACTTCCCATGCTCGGGCGCTACACGGCGGCGCCGGCGCGCATTGTCGAAGCAGCGCGTCCGCCGCTTTGGCCCGCGGGGTTTGTCGCCATTCGGGCTCAGGATGTGCAGCGTTCGGTGCTCGCCAAGGCGGGCGCGCGACCGTGGGATCGCGATTCGCATGACGTGCGCGTGATCGCGGACGTCGCAGAAGGGCGAGGGCGCATTATCGATAGCCAGCAGGAAGTGCGTGGCTATCCCGTGCATCCAGAAACCAGAAGGCCCTTTGATCCTGCGCTCTGGAATCTCGACACCATGGAGCCGCTCTCGCCGGCGACGCTAGATAGCGGCACGCGTGCGCGCGGAACGTAGGTGGCAAGTTGCAGCCAGTTCTTGTCGCGCCTGCCCGGATCGGGCAGGCGCGCAGGTCGTCAGTTCTTCGGTTCGCCCATCGACCAGCGGACGCCGAAGGGGTCGCGGAGCTGGCCGTACCGGTCGCCCCAGAACATGTCCTGGAGCGGTAGAAGGACGTCGCAGCCGGCGGCGACTGCGCGCTTCCAGTGCTTCTCGATGTCGGTGACCTTGAGGTGAAGGGTGAACCCGCCGGGGACCTCGGCCGGGACGCCGTGCTCGGGGTAGGAATCCGAGAGCATCAGGGAGCCGCTGTTGACGTGCAGGTGGATGTGCATGGTGCGGCCCTGGTCATCGACCGGGTGCCTGGCGACTTCCCTGGCGCCGAAGGCTTGCACGTAGAAGTCCGACGCCTTCACTGC
The DNA here is from genome assembly GCA_034440275.1 of Alphaproteobacteria bacterium. Classification (GTDB taxonomy): domain Bacteria; phylum Pseudomonadota; class Alphaproteobacteria; order Caulobacterales; family Aquidulcibacteraceae; genus VFBF01. The sequence goes on along the minus strand of JAWXBS010000039.1, from coordinate 6,413 downwards.
GCCGACGACCTGCAGATAGGCGACGACGCCGCCCAGGACTTCGACGTCCGAGACGTCAAAGGTCTGCTCTGTCATTGTTGTTCTCCCTCTTGGCTGACGCTCAAAGGACGCACGGCGCGCGCCGAGGCCGACAGAGGGTTCAATTTTTCAACGGTGTCGTTTGCAGGCGGTCGAGGTGCTCGCGAATGTGCGCCGCCTCTGCAGGCGTTCCCGCGAGCGCGATGGCGCGTCCAAAGGCGTCGCGCGCCTCGTCGGGACGACCCAACTGCAGCAGCAGGTTCCCGCGCAGGCCATGAAAATAGAAGTAGCTCGCAAGACGCTCCGAGAGCGGCGCGATCATCGCCAGCGCCGCCTCCGCGCCGCGTGTCCTGGAGATCGCCACCGCGCGATTGAGTGTAACGATCGGCGAGGGTTGGAGCTCCTCAAGCGCGGCATAGAGAAGCTCGATCTGCGACCAGTCCGTTTCTTCTGCAGTGGCGGCGCGCGCGTGGAGTGCGGCGATCGCCGCCTGAATTTGGTAGTTCCCGCGCACGCGGCGGTGCATGGCCTTGTCGAGGAGCGCGAGGCCCTCGTTGATCATGTCACGGTTCCAGCACGTTCGGTCTTGGCGTTCCAGCAAGACGATGGCGCCGTCAGCATCGAAGCGCGCGGCGCTCCGCGAGCCTTGCAACAACATCAAAGCCAGCAGGCCCATGATCTCCGGCTCCGCCGGAAAAAGGCGCAACAGCAGGCGCGCTAATCGCACGGCTTCGTCACAGAGCGGCGCGCGGGCCGATGCCTGCGCCGCGGCGCCCGAATAGCCTTCGTTGAACACAAGGTAGAGCATCGCCGCCACTGCTGCGAGGCGGTCAGGACGGTCCGCCGCGACCGGCGCTTCGAACGAAGCTTCAGCCGCCGCAACGCGTCGCTTGGCCCGAGTGATGCGCTGCTCCATGGCCGACTCGCTGACCAGAAACGCGCGTGCGATCTGAGCCACCGAAAGTCCGGATACCACACGCAAGGCCAGCGCGATTTGTTGTGTGGCGGGCAATTCCGGAAGGCAGCAGACGAACAGGAGCCGCAGTACGTCATCTCGATAGTCGGCGTGATCGATCGCCTCCGCGACGGCCGTCTCAACGTCGTCGAGATCGGAAATCAGGTCTTCGTCCGGGAGGGGCTGCTGGCGCGCGCGCTTGCGCGTGGCGTCGATGGCGGCGTTGCGACCGACGAAGATCAGCCATGCGGCGGGATCACGTCGCGGACCGGTGCGCGGCCATGCCTTGAGCGCGCGAAGGCAGGCGTCCTGGTAGGCTTCCTCGGCTGTGTCGAGGTCGCGGAAATAGCGCATCAGCGCCGCGACCGCCTGTGGGCGGGCCGATCGAAGCGCGGCGTCGATCCAGGCGCCGTCGGTCACGCGACGTCGCCACCCGGAAGATAGAGGCGGATTGGGCGGATTTCGTAGGCGCCGCCGGGATTGGCTACGCCGAGATCGCGCGCCACTTCCAGGGCGTGCTCCAAGGAGTCGCAATCGAGAATGTAGAGACCCAGAAGGGCTTCCTTCGTCTCGGCATATGGGCCGTCGAGGACGAGGTCTTTCTCCTTGATCAGCGTGGTGGCCGCCGTTGTCGGCATCAGCCGCAGCGAAGGCCCCATGCGACCCTCGACAGCGAGCTTCTGGTGCACGACATCGAGCTTGGCCATGACCGCGTCGTCCTCGTCCTTCGTCCAGGACATGACGGCCGATTCATTCTTGTAGCACAGGAATGCGTAGAGCATGGGAGCCTCTTCCGGACCAAAGGACGGATGAGCTCCGACTTAGCCGACAAGGCGCGCTGACAAAACCTCAAGCGGGTTTGAGCGTGCGCAACAGGCTATCGATGTCGATGCAGCAGAACCTGACTGAGGAGTCCGCAACGCCGTACGGCAGGAAGAGGGTGCGCTGGAACACGAGCCCACCGCACGTGTAGACAACGTTCGGCACATAACCTTCGCGTGTCTCATTGAGAGGCGTCAGCAACGGCAATTCCGAGCGACCGATCACCTTAGATGGGTCCATCTTGTCAAGGAGAGCTGCGCCGACCGAATACTGCCGCATGGGTCCCACGCCGTGCGTCAGCACCAGCCAGCCCTCGTCGATCTCCATGGGTGCGCCGCAGTTGCCCATCTGGACCAGATCCCACGGGTACTTCGGCCCGAGCAGATATGCGCCCGGCTCCCAGTGGTGCAGGTCGTGGGAGCGGAGCAGGAAGAGACTTTCGTTGTCGTGACGCCCGATCATGGCGTAGGCGCCGTTGATCTTGCGCGGGAAGAGGGCGAGGCCCTTGTTCTTCGCGGCGTCGCCCGTGAGCGATCTCAATGAGAACGTGCGGAAGTCCCGCGTTTCCATGATCTCGGACGCGATGGCAGAGCCGCTGTAGGCGGTGTAGGTGCCGTAGTAGACGTAGCGCCCGCCGCCTTCTTCAAACCGCACGAGACGCAGGTCCTCTAGGCCGTTGCGCTGGGCGGCGGTGAACGGGAATATCACCGTGCCGGAGAGCGAGACATCGCGATCACGTTCGGCGATCACTTCCCCGTCACGCGCGCCGCCGACCGAAGCTGTTGCAACGGCAAACGGCGGCTCGGGTTGCAGGACGAGCGAGCCGTCACTGTAGAAGATGCCTTCGCGAAACACGATCGATGAAATGTGGCCCTCTCCGACGGCGCGCAGCGAGATAATGATGCGGATGGCGTTGTCGGGCAGTCCGGACTGATCGACGTGAGGGACGACACTCGGGTTCATCAGCGCCGCGGCGGCGTATGAATACTCATGGCAGAAGTAGGCGCCGATCAGCTCGCGTCGGGGCTCAGAGAGGTCTTGATGGATTCTGCCGAGGTCGAGGCTTTCCATCATTTCGGCGCAGCGGCGCAGGAAAACCTTGCGTGTCTGCCAATGACGGGTGTGAAAGTCCGTATTCACGAGCGACATCTGCGTGAGGCAGGCCTCTTCGCTCAACGCAAGAACCGCCGCAACGATGCGGTGCGCGCGCGATGTCTGCACGGCGTTCAGGGATCGTGGCTCTACCGCGAGATGGAAGGGACGTATCACTACCCGCGACGGACTCGCAGACAGGTGAAAGGGCAGGTGCTTCATCCCGTCCATCGTCGTCGTCCTTCGGTCCGCCGTTACGAAGCGCGTGCAATCGCGCCCACGAGGGCCTGACTGCGCAGCAACGCGTGCATGGCGCACGTGGAAGACTGGAAGGCAAGAACGGATTCCGCACCTTGGTTGCGGTTCACGTCGTAAGGCGTCAGCCCGTCAAAACAGATGCCTTCCTCCGGCACGGCGACCGGAAGGCCGAGATCGTTGGCGCCGAGATACCAAGCGTATGCCTTTCGAGCTTCCGATATCCAACGGGCATCGTTGGTAGCCTCGTACGCCGCCTGACACGCGTCGATCGTCGCGGCGGCTTCCAGCGGCTGCTGGTCGAAGCGCGAGGGCTGTGCGTAGCGCGCGCCGAAGCCGGTGGAGCCGACGGGCCGGAACCAACCTTCCTCCGCCGTCTGGATGTTGCAGAGCCAGGCAAGCGCTTGCAGGCCCGCGTCGAGCATTGCCCCGTCGCCAAACGTCGTTGAGGCGCGGATGAGCGCTTCGGGAAGGCGCGCGTTGTCGTAGGACAGGTGATCCTCGAACCAGACCCAATCAGGCGTGCGAGTCCTGTCCAGCCGACCGGCAAGATCCGTCGCGAAGAGATGAAGTGTCTGGCCTGCGACTTCGGGGGCGGCTTGCCCCTGCACAAGCCCAGCCAGACCCAGCGAGGCCAATGCACGCGACCGAGGCGCTTCAAGATGCTGCACGTGGGGCGCAATCTGGCCTGCGAGATTTGCCGCCCACTGCCGCAGCAGCGGTGTGGCGCCGCGCTGCACGGTAGAGCCTACGGCCCACACCGCGCGCCCGAAGCTGTCGCCCGATCCGCGTTCTTCCAGCCAGCGGCCTTCGAAGCTCATGAAGTTGCGAAAGCAACCGTCTCCGCCATTCCAGGCGTGCTGCACGAACGCGGCGTAGTCGCGCGCGAGCCGGATCAATGCGGGATTTGCTTCTCCGCCCGATAGAGCACGCACGTCGTTGGCCAGAATGAGCGCCCGCGCAGCGTCATCGAGGCAATATCCATGCGCGCGGTCAGCGACGCCGAATACCGTGTGCTGCATGATCCCGCGACCGTCGGTGAGACCTTCGACGCCTGCGAGGTTGATCGCGGGCAGTCGCGCAGGCGCCAAGATGTGCGCGCGAGAGGTGACCGGCTCGACGCGCTTGTGGTCACTTTCGCGGAACGTCTTGGCGTAGCGTCGCGACACGCTTTGCCACGTTGTGCCGCGGCCCAACGCATAGGCGCGACTCGCGTAGCCTTCGCGCACGGCGTCGTCCGCCAGGAGCAGGTCCACGGCACGGGCAAGTGAAGGCGCGTCCGCGAACGGGCAGAGGATACCGCGCTCATCGGCAAGGACTTCGCTCGCGTGCCAATATGGCGTCGACACGATGGCCCGGCCGAGCGCCACGGCGTAGGCAAGAGTGCCGGAGGTTATCTGCGCCTCGTGCAGGTAGGGCGTCACATACACGTCCGTGGCGCGCAGATAATCAAAGAGCTTTTGATTGTCGACGAAGGCGTCGAGGAACAGCACGTTGTCGGAAATGCCGAGGGCTTCGACCTGTGCAATGAGGCTTTCACGATATCGCTCACCTTCGTGCGCCTTCAGGTGGGGATGGGTCGCGCCGAGCACCACATAGAGGGCATCGGGATGAGCAGCGGCGATCGAGGGCATGGCCGCGAGCATATGCTCGATCCCCTTGTTCGGAGAAAGAAGGCCAAACGTGAGAATCGTGCGCCGTCCAGCCCAGCCAAACTGCTTCTTGTAACGTTCCGAAGGCTCGCGCGGAACGTCCGGCGCGCCGTGCGGCGTCACGACAATCTTGCTCGGAGGCGCGCCGTAAACGCGCCGAAGGATGTCATGTCCCTTTTGCGCCATGACGACGAGTTGAGCCGAGTGTGCGATGATTTTCTCCATCACGCGCCGCTGCGCCGGATCCGGGCGTTCCAGAACGGTATGGAGCGTGGTGACAACGGGCACTCGCAGCGCGGCAAGAAGCGAAATGATGTGCTCGCCCGCTGCACCGCCGAAGATGCCGTACTCATGCTGGAGGCTGACGGTGTCGGCGCCCGAAGCGTTGATGCGCCGTGCGGCTTCCAGGTACGATTCAAGATTCTGTTGCTGAATCGCCATCTTCACCGAACCGGGAAAGGCATACGATGCACCCGGCTCTATCATTGCGTAGATGTCGCAACTCCCCACCCGCCCGAAGTCGAGCAGCGCGCGATAGAGGTCCTCGGTAAAGGTGGCGATGCCGCAGCGGCGCGGCGGAAAGTTCCCGATCAAGGCAACGTGGCGTTTTGTGGCCTTGGGACCGATGACGATGCGTGGCTGGACGGCGGTCGCGGCGCGTGCGGATACCCGGTCGTCCATGCAGTGACCCCTTGGTGTCAGTCGCGCCTTCGCAATCGCGGCGCCATTGTTGAACCAACGGGACGCTTCCCGGTTCCCTCCAGACGGGTATCGGGCAGGCGCCGCCGTGTCGCATGGTGCGTCCGCCCTGTCTGCCGGGCGCCAGACGCCTTCAGCTTGACGAAGCAGGCCCCGCAGCGGCCAAGTCCGCTCGCAGCAGAGGAACTTGCATGGTGCAGAACTGGAAAGAAGTCGGGCCGCAACGGTATCGCGAGACGTTCGGGCGCTACTTCGAGGACTTCGTCGTCGGCGACGTCTATGAGCACCGTCCCGGCAAGACGGTCACCGAATACGACAACCACCTCTTCACGTTGCTCACGCTCAACACGCATCCGCTGCACTTCGACGCAGAATACGCCAAGGGCTCCGAGTTCGGGCGCAATCTCGTGGTCTCGCCCTACACCCTGGCCTTGCTCATCGGCATGAGCGTGACCGACTGCAGCCAGAAGGCCATCGCCAATCTCGGCATGGACGAGGTGAAGTTCACCGCGCCCGTCTTCGCCGGCGACACGCTCTATGCGGAGAGCGAAGTGCTGGCCAAGCGCGAGAGCGCCTCACGGCCGGGGCAGGGGATCGTCACGATCCGCACGCTCGGCAAGAACCAGCGCGGCGAGACGGTCTGCACTTTCGTGCGCAACATGCTGATCCCCGGTCGCGGCAACGCCGTGGAAGACAAGGTCGCCCACTACTGAGCGCCCGCCGCGCGGCTGCGCAGCACCGGCCACAGCAGGTTGAGCGCCAGACCCGTCATCACCAGCGCGGTGGCGACGAGCTTCCAGCCCGGCATCGGCTCCCCCAGCACCAGCGCCGAGGACGCCATCCCGAACACCGGCACCAGCAGCGCCATCGGCGTCACCAGCGACGCCGGGTGCCGTGCCAGCAGCCAGCCCCAGGCCGCG
>JAWXBS010000038.1:0-3830 GCA_034440275.1 Alphaproteobacteria bacterium | reverse complement strand
TAACTAGGATGTGCTGATTGCCAAGCTCACTCAGCTGAACGATGCGATTGAGCGGGTTGACGCCAAGCGCCCGGCATCCATCGAGCAGCTGCTTGCCGATCGAGATCTACAGGACATCATCACCAAGAATCTAGAGCGCGCGGTTCAAGTCAGCATCGATATCGCCACCCACTTGGCGACCATGAACGGGTTTGTTCCGACGACGTCTGCGCAGTCATTCCGGATGTTGGCCGACGCTGATGAGCTCGACCGCGACCTGGCGGCCGCTATGTCCAAGGCGGTCGGATTTCGCAACGTCTCAGTTCATGACTACGTGGCGATCGATTGGCGAATCGTCATGCATGTCGCCAACGCCGGGCTGGACGACATCAAAGCGTTCGGTCGCAGGGCGAAAGACCTGGTATCCGCGGCCGCGCCTCCTCCTCCAGGGCGCCGATAGACCATTGTTGGCGCCCAAAGCCAATCACTCAATTGGTTGAAATATAGGGGTTTTTGCATCACCTAGATAATGGCGTGCGTCTCCGCCATTATTTGGCTGATGGACAAGACCTCTTCCGTCCCCCGGGGCAGTCCGAGGGAATCACCGCGGTCTTAAGGCTGGCTCGCCCCTGACTAACCAGGTTTCCGACGTCGGACCTTGCGTGTGCCGCGTGTATGACATGTCATCACTAAATGGGCTATGATGGAGCCATGACACGCATGGCTACAATGCATTCCAAGGAGAAGCGCAGGGTTCAGTTGCGTACCGCGAAGCGAGAGCAGCGCTTGCGTCAACGTCGAGAGGGGTTTGTTGCCTGCCAAGTGGTCGTTCCGCAGGCTTTAGGGAAGCAGCTGCTCGAAGCCGCGAAACGCGCGGACGTGTTAACTCGGCTGCGCGCATGGCTCTTGCCTGAGATCGTCGAAATTGTTGCTTGGCCTCAGCTTCAATTGCTCTGTTGGGGACGCCATGATCAATGGCTTTCCGGCGCCGACGCGCTGGCGATTTATGAACGCAACTGGCGCTTCATTGATCAAGAAGCATTGACTGCTGAAGAGAGGCAGTTGATCCACGATCTCGCGGCGCGTCACGGCAACGGAGTGCTCAATGTCTGAAACCATCGTTGCGTATCGTCGGCCAGCCCACAATCTAGTCCGCACCATATTGCGCAATCTCGATGCCGATGTGCTTGAGTGCAATGCCTGCTACTTTGGCGGGGGAACGCGCTCGGTAATCGAACTTGGCGAATATCGAGAATCGAAGGATATTGATTTTCTATGTGGGGACAACGCCGGATATCGTGCCCTGCGCGAGATCGTCTCCGAGCATGGGCTGAGGGGATTGTTTCGTCGGCCGATGGCAATGCGGCGCGAAGCTATCATGGACATGTATGGTATTCGCGCCATCATTGATGTTGATGGCGAACCAATGAAATTCGAAATTGTTTTTGAGGCACGTCTCAAGCAGTTGCTAGCGGACGACGTTAAATGCAATGGAGTTTCGCAACTTTCCAGAGAGACTGCCTTCGCCGAGAAATTCCTTGCTAATACGGACCGAGGAAACGACCAGTCGACACTTTCACGCGACGTCATTGATCTCGCTTACATGATGATACATTGGGATGTAGCCCTTGCGCGTAGCGGGTTGATGCAAGCTGAGTTCACGTATGGCACTGACGTGCGCAAGAAGCTTGATTTGGCTGTCGGTCGTCTGCAAATAGATAAAGCGTGGCGGCAGAAATGCGAGCGCGGCCTTGGCCTGGACGACCCTAAGTTGTTGCGCGCTGGATTGGAAAAACTTCAGGCCGCCCAGTGGCGCAAATCTCCGCCGGCGGCCAAGGGTGCCAAGTAAGTATGCGTTGCCAGTCTCGGCAAAGGGCATGAGCCCTGATTCGCGGTGCAATTCGTGGCCCAATTCGCGGCAAAAACGAGCCGATGGTATGGGCCGGAGTCGCGACCCGCGTAAGTCTTGCGCTCCAAGGGCGCCATTCCTTCAATGAGGATCGCCGCATACTGGTGGTACGCGTAGACCCGATCACACTGTCGTGGCGCAGGTCGACATCGTCGCTGCCTGCCAACGTGCCGCTGCTGGAATGGCTGGACGCGCGCCGCGACGGCCCGTTCGATGGTCAGGCTTTCCAGTGGGCGTTTCCCGGCGTGCCGTTCGCCACATTGAAGGAGGAGCTGGAACTGGCCGTAAAATCGTAGTTCCTGCGTCTGCTCTGGTTCCCTTCACTGTCGCCTTGAACTCGCCACTTCCACCAGCGCTTGCGCTGGAACGCTTCGATCGTGCGTTCGCCCGCGCGTCCGGTGCAGCGCCCACCACCGACAACGCGGTGAAGCTGCTGCTCGACTGCAAGGGCAACTTTCCCGCGTGGCTCGGCGCCATTCGCGCCGCGAAGCACTACATCCTGTTCGAAAGCTACATCGTGTCCGACGATCATGTCGGCCGCGAGTTTGCGGAAGCGCTGGCGGAGCGCGCGCGGGCTGGCGTGCACGTGTGCGTGGTGTACGACTGGCTGGGCTCGCTGCGCTCAGGCGGTCTATGGACCTTGCTGCGCCAGGCCGGGGTGGCGGTGGTCGGGTTCAATCCGCCCAGCTTCGACAGCCCGCTGGCATGGCTCACGCGCGACCATCGCAAGTCGATTGTCGTCGACGGGCAGGTGGGCTTCGTCAGCGGGTTATGCGTAAGCGCGGCGTGGGAAGGCAACGCGGTGAAGCGGCTTGAACCCTGGCGCGACACCGGCGTGGAGATCCGCGGTGGTGCCGTCGCCGATCTCGAGCGTGCATTCGAGGTGGTGTGGCTTGCCAGTGGAGAGGTGAAGACAGGGTTGCCTCCGTTAGAGCCGACCACGCCCGCAGGTTCGGCCACCGTGCGCGTGATCGCGGGTGTGCCCAACGCGGCCGGCGCGTACCGTACCGACCTGCTCGTGGCTTCCATCGCGCACCAACGGCTGTGGCTGACCGATGCTTACTTCGTCGCGACGTCCGCCTACACGCAGGCTCTGGGTGCCGCGGCGCGCGACGGCGTGGACGTGCGGCTGATGGTGCCGGGCGCGAGCGACATCCCGGCGTTGTCGCCGCTGTCGCGCGCGGGCTATCGACCGCTGCTCGATGCCGGCGTACGCGTGTTCGAATGGAACGGCACGATGCTGCACGCGAAGACCGCCGTGGCCGATGGCCGCTGGTCGCGCGTGGGCTCGACGAATCTCAACCTCGCGAGCTGGATGTCGAACTACGAGCTGGATGTCGCGATCGAAGACATGGACTTCGCGCAGGAAATGGAAGCGCAATACGAAGCCGATCTCGAGCGCGCTACCGAGATCGTGCTCACGCGCCGCAATCGCGTCCGCCGTGCCGAACCCGAGACGGTCGGCGCGGCCGTGCCGCAGCACGTGCGTCGCGCGGTGGCGGGCAGTGCAGGGCGCGCCGCTGCCGGTGCGGCGAGCGTGGGTAGCGCGTTGGGCGCTGCGCTGACCAATCGGCGCACGCTGGGGCCGGCGGAGGCGGGCCTGCTGGCAACCATGGCGGTGGTGACGCTAGGCATCGCGGCCATCGCGTTCTTCGTGCCGCGGGTGCTGGCGTGGCCCATTGCGATCCTGGCAGCGTGGCTGGGTGTGGCGTGGGGCGCCAAGGCCGTGATGCTGTGGCGCCGGGCCCGCCGCGGCCGGGCAAGGACGCGTCTGGACGCGGCCGACCCCCCTGCTGGCGGACCCCCTGCCTGAACAGGTATAATCGTGGGTTGATGCGCCCGTAGCTCAGTTGGATAGAGTACCTGGCTACGAACCAGGGGGTCGTGGGTTCGAATCCTGCCGGGCGCGCCATTATCCAGCTGTTGCAGAAGAAAGACCTAG
>JAWXBS010000037.1:0-6840 GCA_034440275.1 Alphaproteobacteria bacterium | reverse complement strand
GTGAGATGGTGAAATTTCGTCTTGCGTCCCTAGCGTTGTCGGCGCTCGTCTGCGGAAGCGTGGTGTGCTTCGCTTTCACACACGAGATCAGCGGCATCGGGGACATGTTCCGATGCCGCTGATCTCGTGTGTGAAAGCGAAGTACACCACGCTTCCGCAGACGAGCGCCGACAACGCTAGGGCGGCAAGACGAAATTTCACCATCTGGCGTCGGTCCTCAGGTCGCGGCGTCTTTGACGAGCAGGCTGACTTTCTTGAAGCCGGCCTGATCGATCTCGTTGATGAGCCCGATCACGTTTTCGTAGGCGGTCTCCTGGTCGGCATCGACGAAGATCTTCGCTTCGGTGAAGAGCAACGCGAGATCCCCGGAGTAGGACGGGTTGCGCTCACGAGCCACCTGCAGAAGGCGCCCCTGGAAGAGGTCCTTTGCGATCGGCTGCCCCTCGATGAAGTAGATCACCGTGCCGCCGACATCATCCATCGCGACCGTGGTCGGCTTGTCCGTCGGCTCAACATAGACCGGCAGGCCCGGAGGCGGCAGGTCGACCTTGATGTCCACGGTCGGCAAAGGCGCTGCGACCATGAAGATGATCAGCAGCACGAGCATGATGTCGATGAAGGGGATGACGTTCGGTTCGGAGTTGACGGGCATCGCCTTGCCGCCGCCGCCGCTTGAGAGTTTCCCGGCCATGTGTGTCGGTCCTCCCGGTTACTTGCGCTTGTCGTCGGCCACGAGGCCGATCTTGGTGAGCCGGGCGTCCTGCAGGCGGTTCATCACACGGGTGACGTTCTTGTACTGCGTGGCGCCCGACGCGCGGACGTAGATCCGCTGGTCTTCGATCCAGTCGTCATCGTTGGCCTTGGAGCGGTCGGTGCCCTTGATCGCTTCACGCGTCTTGAAGCCGATCTGGTCGAAGGTGACCTCCTCTTCCTGCACGAATACCGCAGGACACGACGAGGGCACGGTGCCTTTGACCTTCTGCGAGCAGTCCTGCCCGTCGATCACCGTGACCCACACCGGCTTGTTCGGCCGCTTGGACGCCATGAGTTTGGAGTCCGGCATGTCGGTCTTGATGTCGACCGCCGCGATCGGCGCTGTCACCATGAAGATGATCAGCAGCACGAGCATGACGTCGATGAACGGGATCACGTTCGGGTCGGCGTTCACGTCCGGGCGTCCGCGCTTCTTGCCGACGCCTGAGTCCAGTTTTGCGCCCATGGGCGATGCTCCTCGAGGTCCGTTCGCAGCTCAGCTCAGGCGCCGCGACGGTCCATGTCACGCGACACGAGGGCGACGAACTCGGCGAGGAAGTCCTCGTACTTGCCGCCGATCTTGGAGATCTGCTTGGCGGCGAAGTTGTACGTGAGCACCGCCGGGATAGCGGCCGCGAGACCGGCGGCCGTGGCGAGCAGAGCGCCTGCGATACCCGGCGCAACCGCGACGAGCGAGGTCGACTGCGTGGCGACGATGCCGACGAAGGCGTTCATGATGCCCCAGACGGTGCCGAAGAGACCGATGAACGGTGCGTTCGAGCCGATCGAGGCGAGGAAGGTCATCGAGGACCCGATGTCTTCGAGGTTCTCGTTCTGCTTGATGGTCATGGCGGAAGCCACGCGCTGCATCGTGTGGTCGCGGGCGTCGCGCATCGTGTAGAGGCCGAGGTCCTGCGTCTTGCGGACTTCGTTCATGCCGGCGTCGAACATCGACTTGATGCCGGAGGCCGGCAGCTTGCGGACGATGGCTTCAGCTTCTTCCACCGAGTTCGCCTTGCGGAACGCGGCGGTGAATTCCTTGATCTTGGCGTTGGTGCCGCGCATGACCACGAACTTTTCGATCAGCAGGGCGAAGGTGTAAACGGCGGCGACCAGCAGGATCACCATGACCACCTTCTCGACCATCTCGAGCTTTTCGAAGAGCGAGAATAGGTTGAGGGTTTCGCCGGCGTTTGCGGCCTTGGTCGTTTCCTCGGCGGCCTTCTGGGCGGTCGCGAGTTCCTCGGCGGTCGGCGAAGCCGGCGGCGGCGGGGTCACGGCGGCCGGATCAGTGGGCGTCGCCCCCGGCGTGGCAGGCGTCGTGGCCTGCGCGTAGAGCGAGAGGAGAGAGTAGGTCAACGCGTTCATGATCTGCCCTTATTAAGCCGACTAACCAACCGGGCCGACGAGCCCGTATGCTTCCAGTTTCCGGCGAAACTCAGTCCGCCTTGTGTTCCGTTCATGTGTTTCGGGAAAGGGACGCGCCCAGGACACTCCTTAGGGCGCTGTAGCTCCTCCCACCGCACGCCGAACCCGCCGCTTGTTCGCGGTCTTCGTTCGGCACACACGTCTGGCTCCTAAATTTTCGGAAAACCGACGGTTGTCAATGGCGCTTCGACAGTCGAACGGCGCGAAAGACCCCGCCGTGAACAATTCTTCTGCGCCTAGTGCGGCGCAATAACCTTTCGCGACGCTTGCGTGACGGTCCGTCACGGGAAACAAACTCCCGAAAAGCGTCCAAAGACCTTCTGAGGGAGAACCGCCATGCACCCGCGCGCCCACGCCGCGACCCATCCCGACAAGCCGGTGATCGTCATGACCGGGTCCGGGCGGACGGTGACATTCGGGGAACTCGAGGACCGGGCCAACCGCACCGCCCACTTCTTCCGCGATCTCGGGCTGAAGACTGGCGACGTCATCGCCATCCTCATGGAGAACATGCCCGAATACTTCGAACTGGCGTGGGGCGCGCAGCGTGCGGGTCTTTACTACGTCTGCATCTCCACCAAGCTCACCGGCGGCGAGATCGCCTACATCCTGGACGACAGTGGCGCGAAGGCGCTGTTCGTGTCGCCGACCTTGGCGCCGGCGGGGCTTGAAGCGCTCGCCGAACCGACCGCGAAGGCCGCAGGCGTCAAAGGGTTTTCCGTGGGCGGCGAGATCGCGGGACTACCCGCTTACGTCGAGGCGCGCGCGAATTATCCCGATACGCCGATCGCCGATGAAACAGCCGGCGCCGACATGCTCTATTCGTCGGGCACGACAGGCCGTCCGAAGGGCGTGCGCGTGGCGCTGAGCGGTCTCGCGATCGACGCGCCCAACCCGCTGATGATGTTGACGCAGGCGCTTTACGGTCTCGGCACCGAGAGCCGCTATCTCACGCCCGCGCCGCTTTACCATGCCGCGCCCCTGCGCTGGACGATGACGCTGCAACGCTTCGGCGCGACCACGTTCATCATGGAGAAGTTCGATCCCGAGACGTATCTCGCGGTCGTCGAGAAATATCAGGTCAATGCGAGCCAGCTGGTGCCGACCATGTTCGTGCGCATGCTGAAACTGCCCGCAGAAGCGCGCGCGAAATACGATGTCTCCAGCATGAAGATGGCGATCCATGCCGCCGCGCCCTGCCCGGTTTCGGTGAAGCAGGAGATGATGGACTGGTGGGGGCCGGTCATCCACGAGTACTACGCGGGCACCGAAGGCAACGGCTTTTGCTCCATTGGTCCGGAGGAATGGCTCGCCAACAAAGGCTCTGTCGGCAAGGCGATCCTGGGCGAACTGAAGATCTGCGACGAGAGTGGCGACGAAGTCCCCGCGGGCCAGGAAGGCGCGGTGTTCTTCGCCAACGGTCCTGAATTCCAGTACCATAACGCCCCCGAGAAGACCGCCGAGTCCAAGAACAAGCACGGCTGGTCCACGCTCGGCGACGTCGGCTACGTCAACGAAAACGGCTACCTGTTCCTGACCGACCGCAAGGCGTTCATGATCATCTCCGGCGGCGTGAACATCTATCCGCAGGAAGTGGAAAACCTGCTCGTCACGCACCCCAAGGTCGCCGACGCCGCCGTGTTCGGCATTCCCAACGAGGACTTCGGCGAAGAGGTGAAGGCCGCGATCCAGCCGCTCGATCCCGCCGCCGCAGGGCCGGAGCTTGAAGCCGAACTCCTCGCCTACTGCCGCGCGCATCTCTCCAACATCAAGTGCCCGCGCTCGATCGACTTCCACGTCGAGCTACCGCGCCATCCGACGGGCAAGCTCTACAAGCGCCTGCTGCGCGATGCGTACTGGGGCGGCAAGCAGTCGAAGATCGTCTGATCCAGCGGTAGCGTTAACGCGTTTTCTCAACCGCCCGTAACAGGGCGCGCGTCTTGCACCGATGCTTTCGGGAAATGGCGCGGACCGGAGTCCGTCCCATTCGTGGAGCAGATGGTCATGTGGATTGAGAGCGACGACTACATCGGGCTCGATCGCCGTTCCGGACTGAAACGGTTCCGCCTCGGCGAACGCCGCAAGCGGACCCCGGAAGATCGTGAATACTCGCTGGCGGCGCTGACGCGCCAGATGCGTTCGGCGGCCATGGACCTGCGCGACGGCAAGTCCCGCCGCCGGTTCAAGCTGCGCCTGCAGGCCACGATCCTGCTCGCCCGCTCGATGGGCAATGCGCCGGCCGCCCTCGAACTCCAGCGCCTCGACACCACCATCGGCGAAGCCGAACTCGGCGAGCCGCGCTCGGCGGCGGTCATCGACCGCTTCCTCGGCAATGTCGCGGCCATGCTGGAAGAATCGAAACCGACCGCCGGCCGGTAGCGTAAAGGGAAGCATGATCGCTTCCCGACGCGCTTTCCTCCTCCTCTCCACCGGCGCCCTGATGGCGGGCTGCTCCGCCCCTGTGGGCGCTGAACCGCAGGCCGCTTCCGACGCCCGCGAAGCGGCCTTCGCCGACAGCCCGTTCCGCACCATCACCGACCCCCAGTGGCGCTCCAGGCTCTCGCCTGCCGCCTACAACGTCCTGCGCCGCGAAGGCACCGAGCGCGCCGGCACGAGCCCGCTTGAAAACGAGCACCGCCCCGGCGTCTTCCACTGCGCGGGCTGCGACCTGCCGCTCTTCCGTTCCGACTGGAAGTACGAAAGCGGCTCGGGCTGGCCGAGCTTCTGGGAGGTCATGAAGCCGAACATCGGCACGAAGCGCGATTTCCTGATCGGGCAGCCGCGCACCGAGTATCACTGCGCCCGCTGCCTCGGGCACCAGGGCCACGTCTTCGAGGACGGCCCCCGCCCCACGGGCCTGCGCTACTGCAACAACGGCGTGGCGCTGCGCTTCGCGCCGACAGCCTGAACCAAAGAAAAAACCCCGCGTCGTAAACGCGGGGCTGGATGAGGTTACGGTTGGGATGGGAGGTCCGAGTTTCGGACGCGATCTGTCTCGCGCTGAAACGGCGCCAGTGCGGCTACGCTGAAACTCGCCTGAGCCGATGCAAGCGCGGGGCCGGGTCTCCCGTGCGGCGGGAATGGCGCGCCCCCAGAGCGAAACCGCAGCGAACCCGGCGCGGCGCGGGGTTTGCTGATTACCCGACAGAATGATCGGCGAAGAAACCTTCCACCCGGACACCCGGGCGCTGCTCGCCTACGGGCGCGCGCTTGCGGGCGCCGTCGATCCGGGCGCACGTCCTGCGCCGGGCGCGGGCGCCGATCGCGTGGTGGAACGCCTGTTCGTGATGGACCGCCAGCGCGAGGGCGCACTACGCCTGCGCACCTTCGGCGCCGAGCTGATCGCGCTGTTCGGGTCCGACCCGCGCGGCAAGGACTTCCTCGCCTTTTTCCCTAAAGCCGATCAGGCGCTGATCGCGGCCTTCGTCGACACTGTCAGCAGCGCGGGCCAGCCGGGCGTGCTGCGCGTCAACGGCGAGACCACCGACGGCCGCCATCTCGGCGCGGAAATCCTGATCACCCCGCTGCGCGTGCCGCCGGTGGCGTCAGATCGTTTGCTGGGCCTGTTTCAACCGCTCGGCGGCGAAGCGCTGATGGCGGGGCAGCACGTCACGCGCCTGAAACTCGGCGCGATGCACCCGCCGGTCGCGCGGCCGAAGGCGGGGCTGAGGCTGGTGGTGAATAACGGGTAGGTGCGGGCGTTGCGCGTTTGTGGCGACTGCGAATGTCAGCAACTCGCCGGAAAGAGACGTTCATCACGTTGTCGCGATACGCCGAACCAACAGGTCTTTGAGGCTTTCAAATGATGTTAGATCGCCTTGGGCCTCAACTCGTCCAGCCTCGACCAACAGCCTCAAGCGCCAAGAGAAAAACGCATCGTCCAACAAATTGTGTCCGTCGCAGTCGCCCATAGCGTCGCCGATGGGATAATACCACTTCGTCCATTCGAGCGGGCAACGCTCCAACAAATACTCATCGAGGGCGTTCTCGGGCCGCACAATGATTGAGCCCTGCTGCAACATCCGTATCCCGCTGCTTTGGCGCAATTGGTTCGTAAAAGACGCCGCCCAATCCGCCAACTCGGTTGCCGCTAGAGTTCGCTTGGTGCTCTCCATTCCCGCAAGCGCGTCGGGCTCGTGGAATGGCACGCCTTCAAGGGTTCCCGAGGCTGGAACAAGCACTTGGAAAAAAGCTGTGCGGTCACGAAGCATGAACGCCGCCATGCGCTCAAAGACATAGTCGCGCGCCGAATTCGACGACCACAGTACGAGTTCGCTCCCCGCCCCGAGGTCACCACGGATCGCTCCCCACTGCTCGTATAGACTCGGTTGATGTGCCTCGGGGTGCGGACCATAGAGGGTTAGCCACCATTCATTTCGCGTCCGGTCGTCGTGGAGCGGCCCACCGAAAGGTAGTCATCAATGACGCGCACTTCGCCGGATAGGCCAAAGTCTCGGATGGCCTGCCGCAACAATCCCCCAGCGCTGTGACCTTGAACAACGTTGATCCTCATCCGCTGATGATGGAGCGTTTTGATTCAGACAGCGACTGGCCGCTTCGGGCCGAGGCTGTGTGAAAACGCATGGAGCGGCTTTGCAGGCGAGAGCCGCAGGCCGTGTCCGGCTGGCGGATCAGGCGGCGATCTCCTTCATTAGCGCC
>JAWXBS010000036.1:0-35186 GCA_034440275.1 Alphaproteobacteria bacterium | reverse complement strand
GTCGCCACACGGAAACATAGGCGCCGCGCAACGCCTCGGCGCCGGGCCGCGTGAAACTCCACTGGCCCCACGAAAAGCCCATGTCGCCGCGCGCGGCGATGTCGGCGCCTGCCGGGGACCATTGTAGAACCGAGCCCGCTTCCCATGTCGCATAAGCCTCGGCGATCGCCTGCCGCCCTGCAGCCACGGGTTTTCCGGGCTGAAAGACGCGCCCGTCATCCGCGGCGAATGCCGCCATCGCCGCCGGCACGCCGTTCACCTGCGCCGCCTGCGAAAACGCGCGATCCGCCGCCATGATGTCGCTGACGCCTGACTGGAAGAGTTCTTCCTCGTCACGGCTGCCAGCCGCATCCGAGATCGCCTTGATGAGCGCGCCTGACGCGCCGCCCGTCGCGCAACGCCGCTCGAACGTCACCGAACGCAAACCGTCCGCCACTTCGAGCCAGGCGTAGTCACCGTCCGCGCAGACCGCCGCGCTCGATTGCGAGCCCTCGCCGGAAATCAGCGACGCGCTGAGCGCCGCACGCGCTAGGCGATCGAGTTCGGCCTTCTTCGCCGCTGTCACCGGACGCGCCAGCGGGTTCTCCCCGCCCCACAGCATCCAGCCGTTGCGCAGATGCCCTGTGAAACTCCGCACGCCGAGACCCGCTGCCGCTGGACTCGAATCATAGCGGATGAGCCGCGCCACGCCGCCCTGCGCGGGCGCGATCGTCAGGCGCACCGCGACGCCGCCCTCCTGCGCCGCGAGGTTCGGCCGGTTGATCCGCATCGCTTCGGCATCGTTGGCGAGGATGGGACGCGCCCATTCCGGCGCCCGGACGTTGGTCTGCGCGGCCGCAGGACCGCCAAGTGCGAGCAACGCTGCGGCAGCGAGAATGGATCTGAGCATGGCGTTCCCAATGTCGTTGACGTATCGGACCAGTATCGCCCGACCTCACTGCACGGCGCCAGCCGTCAGGTGCGTTCAGCGCCGCGCTGGATGGAGAGGATGCCCGTACGGCTGACTTCCACGAGGCCGAGCGGGCGCACGAGTTCGACGAAGGCGTCGATCTTGTCGCTCGAGCCGGTGAGTTCGAAGATCAGCGACTTCAGCGTCGTATCGATGACCTTGGCGCGGAAGATCTCGGACACGCGCAGGGCCTCGATGCGGTCCTGACCATCCGATTTCACCTTGATCAGCGCCATTTCCCGTTCGACACCTGCCGGGTCTCGGCTGACGTCGACGACGGTGTGCACCGAGACGATGCGGTCGAGCTGCGCCTTGATCTGGTCGAGGATCACCGCCTGCCCGGAGGTGACGATGGTGATGCGCGACTGGTGCGAGGCGTGATCGGTCTCGGCCACCGTCAGACTTTCGATGTTGTAGCCACGCGCCGAGAAAAGACCCACCACGCGGGCGAGCACGCCCGGCTCGTTGTCGACGATGACGGCGAGGGTGCGGCGTTCGGTGGGGGCGTCGGTGCGTGCGGGCATGATGTTTGGGTAGCGGTCGCGATAGCCAAGCGCAACGCTCTCAACCCTTTCGCCCATAGATCCAGACGCCGTGATGGCCGCCGTGGTCGGTATGAACGAGGTGTTGCTGACCGATCCCCGTCTCGACGAACGCACGGATGACGTCCGTCAGGGCGTAGTCATGCATCTGGATGAGCGCCTCGGCCGGGCGCGCGCCGGCGCGTGCGAGCGCGAGATGCGCGGCGCGCTTGGCCTGGCGCAGCGGACCCTTCGGTTCGAGATGGGCCGTGCGCCAGGCCGTCACCTGGATCGACGCGAAGCCGCCGGGCGCCAGCAGCGCGAGCGCGCGCTTGAGGAGTGCGAGCCCCTCCACGGGCGGGATGTGCTGGAAGACGACGTAGGAGTTGATCCAGTCGAAGGCGCCGTGGGGAAACGCGGTCGTATAGTCGACGCCCTCGCCTGCATGTTCGCGCGCCACTGCAAGCATCGAGTCCGACACATCGTAACCGGTGACGGCGTTTGCATGATTGCGCATCGCCCGCGCGAGGCGCCCCACGCCGCAGCCGATGTCGAGCGCGCGACCGCCGCTCGGCGCCGCGCCGAACACGCGCTGGAACGTCGCCACGACGTCGGCGATGTCGCCCTCGCCGGTGGCGTAGAATTCGGTGATGCGTTCAGGCGTCAGTTCGCGCGCGCGGTACTTGTCCGCAGTGACGACGCCAAAGAAGGCTTCTTTCGCCGCGATGCGTTCCCAGTCGTGGGTCATTTGGCGTGGGTCACGGGCGGCGCGGCCTCAAGCCTTGCGTTCGACGAGCTGCTTCTTGATGTCGGCGATCGCCTGCGCAGGATTGAGGCCCTTCGGGCAGACCTGCGCGCAGTTCATGATCGTGTGGCAGCGGTAGAGCTTGAAGGGATCCTCAAGGGCGCTGAGACGCGCCTCGCGCTGTTCGTCGCGGCTGTCCTCGATCCAGCGGTGCGCCTGCAGGAGCGCGGCGGGGCCGAGATACTTCTCACCATTCCACCAGTAGGATGGACAACTCGTCGAACAGCAGGCGCAGAGAATGCACTCGTAGTGGCCGTCGAGCTTCCGGCGATCGTCCTCGCTCTGCAGCCGTTCTTTCTCCGGCGCTTCGCCCGCCTGCATGAAGGGTTCGATGGAGGCGTACTGCTTGTAGAAAGTCGTCAGGTCGGGAACGAGATCCTTCACCACCGCCAGGTGCGGCAGCGGGCTGACCGTGAGTTCGCGTCCCGCCACCTCGTCGACATGCTTGGTGCAGGCAAGCGTGTTGCGTCCGCCAATGTTCATGGCGCACGATCCGCAGACGCCCTCGCGACACGAGCGACGGAACGTCAGCGTCGGGTCGATGTCGTTCTTGATGTGGATGAGAACATCGAGAACCATTGGGCCGCACGCGTCGAGATCGACGTCGTAGGTGTCCCAGCGCGGGTTCATGCCGGTGTCGGGGTCGTAACGGTACACCTTCACGGGCCGCACGCGCTTGGCGCCCGGCGCCGCACCGAAATGCTCGCCCTTCTGGACCCTGGAATTCTTCGGAAGCGTCAGCTCGACCATGAACTATCCCGGAACAAATTTGCGCGGACCGTGGCGGCTTCGCCCTTGACCGTCAAGCATGCCCGCCTCCCCGATACGAGGAGGCGGGCCGCTCGTGGGTCAGTTGCGACGCCCTGTCACGGGCGCGACTCGGATCGCCCATTCTCCGGGCCGCGCGAGAGGCCGTACCAGTCGAGGTTGCGGGTGAACCACATGACCGCAGCGATCGTCACGAAGGCAGCGATCGAGCCTGCGAGCAGCGCGTAGTCCTCCAGGCGCATCAGCAGGTAGATGAGCGCATAGAGCACCGCGAAGGCGACGAACGCGATGATGCCGCGCCGCGCACTCTGGAAGACGCCGCCCGCATAGGCGCCGATCAGCGTCACCGTCGCGCCTGCCGCAAGCAGGAAGGCGAGATCGAAGCCCACGCGCTCCGCGATGGCGAGCAGCAGCAGATAGAAGATCAGCTGCGCCAGACCGACGAGGATGTATTGCGCGGGGTGCACGCGGCGGTCAGAGGTCGATTCCATCAGGAAGTAGGCGAGGAAGACGACGCCGAGGAACAACAGCGCGTATTTCAGAGCGCGCGTGACGGACTGGTAGGGGTTCGCCGGATCGATCAGCTTCACCTGCACGTTGAGGCTGGAGAGCGACGACAGCGTCGCCGCATCGCCAGACTCCGCGAGGTTGCGGGCGATGAACGGCACCGTCCATTGCTGGTCGAAGGCGCCTTTGGCTTCCGCCGCGCGCACTTCATCGGAGTCCTCGCCGAACTTCGGCGGGAAGCCGCCGAAATAGCCCACGTCCTTCCAGTCGCCGCGGATGCGCAGGTCCGTGTCGCGCGCGAAGGCGACGAGGCTCACGGTTTCCACGCCGGTGAATTTCAGCTTCGTGCGCACGTCGAATTTCGCGTCGGGCCGCGCAAAGGCGCCCGCCTGTGCGACGAGCCATTGCGAGGGACCCGCCGAGGGCGGGGTCGTGTAGCCGCCGGGCGCCGCCTGATAGGAGAAGACGTCGCCATAGGCCGAGCCCGGCTCGAGCGGAATGCTCTGGTCGCCGACCTGGATCGACGCGGGCGCCGCTGCGCCGCGCGGATCGGTGACGCCGACGAGGATGACGGCTTTCGTCCAGTCGATGGTCGCGCCTTCGGGCGCCGCAGAGGGTTCGCCCGACAATTCGAACGCGCCGGAGAGATCGACGTCAGCGGTGTAGGTGCGCACCTTGAAGAGGCCGCCGGAGCCGCGCGCCTTCACATCAGTGTCGATCTGCGCGTCGCCCTTCCCGGTCTTGGCGAAGACGACGTACCAGCCGGTGCGCACGGTCGCCTGCGGGCGGGGGTTGTCGGGCGTGGCCGGGGGTGCTGCGATCACCTGCCGGAACGGCGCGGCGAGGATCGGGCCCGTGAAGGTCTGCTCGCCGCCATAGCGCTGGCCGACTTCGGCTATCACCTCGTCGGCGCGGCTCGTGCGGTCGTAGATCAGGCCGAAGATGGCGAAGGCCGGCAGCGCCATCAGCACCGCGAGGATGCAGACGAGCAGAAATTTGAGGCCCACCGATCGTGTCGGCAGGCGCAACTGGTCGGTCATCGACCGGACTCCTCTTTCATAACGGAGAGTTCATGATCGAACCGGATTGCGGCGGAATCTCGCCGCTCGATCCATGCGCTTTCGCAGGGCGGCGCGGCACGCCCGTGAGAGCCGGAGCTAGGGCCCGATCTGGACATCGAACGAGCCCGCCGACGGCGGCTCTTCAGGAAGAAAGGTTTGCGGCGGCGGTTTGAGAAGCGCCCACGCAAAGGTCGCCGCGCCGATGACCGCGACGAGAACAATCAGTCGATGAACACGCGTATCGAATGCCGCGCTGACCTCCGACTCCTCCCCGCCCGTCGAGAGCGCACGCTGGCGCTGCCGGTCGATGAACAGATAGGCGGCGAGCATGGCGATCGGCAGCACCGGTCCCCACGGCACATCTGCGAGCCCGTTCCTTGCAACGAGCGGCGCCAGAACCGCGAGCACGAAACCACCGAGCACGGCAAACTCGATCGGGTTCGCGAAACTCTTCATCGGACCGCGATGAAAACGCCGCCGACGCGCCGCGAACTCTGTTCCGAGATTCGACCAGAACGACATCGGGGTCAGGAGTGATCTTCGGAGTAGAAGGGCTCGAAGACGTATACGTTGTCCGGTGTCACGACATAACACGCCGTTTCGTGAACGCTCGTCTCATGGCAGACCATCGGCTTCTTCGTTGCTTTCATCGCCGTGTAGTCCGCCACATCGAGGTGCGTGGTGACGGTTTCGGTCTGTGCAGAGGCGGTGTCGGTCGTGGAGACGATGGCGTTTGTCCAGTTCTCCAGGAATGTCTGCAGGCGTGCGCCGTCGAAGGCGGGGCCGGCGTGGCCCTCGATCAGATCCATCCGGTTCATCGACGTGGCGTAGCCATGAACAAAGGCTCCGTCGTCCTTGCGGCGGAAGGTCAGGACGACCGTGGCGTTTGCACAGGGATTTGACGCCGCCATCGCCGCGCGATCGGCGGTCAACGGCTTCGGCCCGTCGAAGGAGCGGGCCTCGACAATGTAGTCTGGCGCGTCGCCAAGAATGGCGATATCGCGCGCGGCCGACTGCACGCAGGAATTGTCCGCCGTCGCAGCCGCTTCCTTCTTCGCCGCCGGCGCGCACGCTGCGAGCGCTGCGAGCGCTGCGCAGACTACCGCCGCCAGAATTGCACGCACGATCATGGTGTTGTTCCCTCTTGGTCGTCAGTCACGCTGGATACTGGGCGTCAATCTTGTTCCGCTTCAGGCGGAAGACGCTCTGCATGACGTTACGAAACGCTGGCGACCGCGGCAGTTCCGGTCCATCGGCTGACGCATCAGTAGACGCGCTTTTTCGGCGGGATCGACTCGACCTCATTGGTCATCGTGTTGGAGTGCACGGGGCGATACTCGATGGTGGTGCGCCCGCTCGTCTCGTCAATCCACGCGAGCGTGTGCTTCATCCAGTTCACGTCGTCACGATCGGGGAAGTCTTCCCGCGCATGCGCGCCGCGGCTTTCGGTGCGGTTGGCCGCGCCATTCACCGTCACCACCGCCTGCTGGAGGAGATTGTCGAACTCCAGCGTCTCGGCGAGATCGGAATTCCAGATCAGCGAGCGATCCGTCACGGAAACGTCCTCGGCGCCGCGGAAAACTTCCGCCACGCGCTTCACGCCCTCGTCGAGCGTCGGCCCGTCGCGATAGACCGCGCAGGTGTCCTGCATGGCGTGCTGCATCTGGTCGCGAAGCTTCGCCGTCGACGTGCCGCCCTTGGCGAAACGGAAGCGATCGAAGCGCGCGAGATGCTTGTCGCCGGCGTTCGCCGCGAGCGCAGGCTTCGTCGCGCCCGGCTTCAGCATTTCGCCGCAGCGCAGGCCGACGGCGCGGCCAAAGACCACGAGATCGATCAGCGAATTGGAGCCGAGACGGTTTGCGCCGTGGACGCTCACGCACGCCGCTTCGCCGACAGCCATCAGCCCCGGCACCACGTGATCGGGATTGCCGTCGAGCTTGGTCAGCACTTCACCGTGATAGTTCGTGGGAATGCCGCCCATGTTGTAGTGCACGGTCGGCAGCACAGGGATCGGCTGGCGCGTCACATCCACATTGGCGAACACCTTCGCGCTTTCGGAAATGCCCGGCAGGCGCTCGTGGATGATCTTCGGATCGAGGTGATCGAGGTGGAGGAAGATGTGGTCCTTCTTCGGACCCACGCCGCGTCCTTCGCGGATCTCGATGGTCATCGCGCGGCTCACCATGTCGCGCGGCGCGAGGTCCTTCACCGTGGGCGCGTAGCGCTCCATGAAACGTTCGCCTTCGGAGTTGGTGAGATAGCCGCCCTCCCCGCGCACGCCTTCGGTAATGAGGCAGCCGGCGCCGTAGATGCCGGTGGGGTGGAACTGGACGAATTCCATGTCCTGCAGCGGCAGGCCCGCGCGCAGCACCATGGCATTGCCGTCACCGGTACAGGTGTGCGCCGAGGTGCAGGAGAAATACGCGCGGCCATAGCCGCCGGTGGCGAGCACCACCGTCTGCGCGCGATAGCGGTGCAGCGTGCCGTCATCGAGCTTCCACGCCGTCACGCCGCGACACGCGCCCTCGACGTCCATCAGCAGATCGAGCGCGAGATATTCGATGAAGAAGTCGACCTCGTAGCGCAGCGACTGGCCGTAGAGCGTGTGCAGGATCGCGTGACCCGTGCGGTCCGCCGCCGCGCACGTGCGCTGCACAGGCGCTTCGCCATAGTTGCGCGTCATTCCGCCGAAGGCGCGCTGGTAGATCTTGCCTTCCTTGGTGCGCGAGAACGGCACGCCCCAATGCTCGAGTTCGAACACGGCTTTCGGCGCGTTGCGCGTGAGGTATTCGATGGCGTCCTGATCGCCCAGCCAGTCCGACCCCTTCACGGTGTCGAACATGTGCCAGCGCCAGTCGTCCTCGCCCATGTTGCCGAGCGCCGCCGAGATGCCGCCTTGGGCGGCGACCGTGTGCGAGCGCGTGGGAAACACCTTCGAGATGCACGCCGTCTTCAGGCCCGCCTGTGCGCAGCCCAGCGCCGCGCGAAGGCCCGAGCCGCCGGCCCCGACGACGACGACGTCATAGTCATGATCAACCCACGTATATGCCGGCACGAGACCTCAACCCCTGAAACTTACAACCGAAACTAAACACCGAAACTGATCTGATAGAGGGCATACACGCCAACCGCCGCTGCCAGCAGGGTAATGAGCGTGTTGACGCCGAGAACGAGCCGGCGCGTGCCGGCATTGTCGAGATAGTCTTCCGCGATCACCTGTACGCCCAAGCGCATGTGATAGAGCGAGATCACCAGAAACACTCCGACCCCGATGCAGGTATAGGGGCTCGAAAGCCAGGCGCGGGCGGAGTCATAGGTCCCGTCGAGCGAAAGCGCCGCCGAGACGATGAACCATGGCATCAGAACGAGGAGCACGACGGCGGAGAGCCGTTCAGCGATGAAGTGGCCTGTGCCGTGGCCTGCTGCTTTTGAAGTCATCGGTTCAAGCTCCCGCCAGGGCCCAGATCGCGATCGGCGTCAGAACGGCGAATACGAACGCGCCCCAGCCCGTGAGATCGGCGACCTTGGGACTGAACCCGCGCCCGGCGTCCCAGACGAGGTGACGAATGCCGGCGGCGAAGTGGTAGCCGGCGGCCGCGACGATCAGGAAAAGAACGATCTGCCCGGGGATCGACTTCAGCAGCGCCGTGAAGTTCGCGAAGTCTTCCGGCCCGGCGGCGAGCGCCCAGAGCCAAGCCACCAGCGCAAACGCCCCCACCATCAAACCTGCACCCGCGAAGCGGTTCGAGATCGAGGCGACCATGGTCGTGTGCGGTCGCCAGACCTGCAGGTGCGGGGACAATGGGCGGGTATCTGGCGGGGCGGCCATGTGTGCTCCTGGGGAGTATTACGGCGATTTGAATGGCGCGGATCGTAGAAGGCGTCGCGCCTTAGTCAATTAAGCCGCCATGAATTGACAGCCTGCCTCCTGTGGCATGATTTCACGCGGCTCGCGGGGCGCGGGCGCCGCGCGGGTCACGACATGAGAAGCATCTGTTTCGCCTTGGTTTTCACCGCGGGCATGATCGCGAGCGCAGGCGCCCAGACGGAAAGCCGGCTATCCAACAACCAATCCTCCGCACTGGTGGAAGAGTATGAGGCGTTCGCACGGGGCGTCGATCCGGTCACGGCGGGCTTCGAAGGCGATCGCGCCTCGCTTGGTCGTCTGCCCGACGTGTCGCCCGAGGCGGCCGCGCGGCGGTGGCAGACGCTTGAAGGCTTCAAGACCCGCCTCGGCGCCATCTCTCCCGGCAGTCTCGGCAATGTTTGGCGCGGCGACCATGCCCGCCTGTCACGCACCGTCGACGCCGGACTCGAACGCATCCCCTACGATCTGGAGCGGCTCGCCTTCGAGAACGACAGCGGCTTCTTCAGCCTGATGGGCTACCTCGCCGGCGCTACGCCGATCCGCACGACGGCGGACGCCGAAGCGTGGATATCGCGGCTCGAAGCGACGCCGAAATGGTATGACCAGAACATCGCCAATCTGCGTCGCGGCATCGCGACGGGCCTGATGCAGCCCCGACCCGTCGTGGAAGCGGCGATGGTGCAGGTGCGCGCGATCCCGGCGAATGCGGAAGCAAGCCCGCTCTACGCGCCCATGAAGACGCTGCCGACCACAATTCCGGCGGCAGAGGCCGACGCACTTCGCGCGCGCGCGAAAGCCGCGATCGACAACGGCATCATTCCGAAGCAACGCGCCTTCCTCACCTTCATGGAGCGCGAATACCAGCCGCGCGCGCCGACGAGCCTCGCCATCCGCGACCGGCCGAACGGCGAAGCGCTCTACGCCTATCTCATCCGCCATCACACCACGACGCGGATGACGCCCGATGAAGTGCACGCGCTCGGCCTCGCCGAAGTCGCGCGCATCCGTGCGCGGATGCAGACGGTGATGGCGCAGGCACAGTTCAATGGGACGTTCCCGCAGTTTCTCAACTATCTGCGCACCGATCCGCGCTTCTATGCGAAGACGCCGGACGAATTGCTGATGCGCGCGGCTGAAATCGCCAAGCGTGCGGACGATCGCCTGCCCGGACTGTTTCGCACCTTGCCGCGCCTGCCTTACGGCGTGCGGCCGGTGCCGGCGGAAATCGCGGCCACCTACACGACCGGGCGCTACAATTCCGGTTCGCCGAAGAATGGCGTGGCGGGCGGCTATATGGTCAATACGTCGAAACTCGACCAGCGACCGCTTTACGAGCTGCCGGCGCTGACGCTGCACGAAGCCGTGCCCGGCCATCACCTGCAGATCGCGCTCGCACAGGAGCGCGACGACCTGCCGTGGTTCCGCCGTAACGCCGACGTCACCGCCTTCACCGAAGGCTGGGGCCTCTACGCGGAATTTCTCGGCGAGGAGATGGGCATCTACCGCGACCCGTACGAGATGTTCGGCCGCCTCTCCTACGAGATGTGGCGCGCGTGCCGCCTTGTCGCCGACACCGGCATCCACTGGAAGCGCTGGAGCCTGCCGCAGGCGCGCAAGTGCTTCGAGGAAAATTCCGCGCTCGCGCCGCACAACATCACGACGGAGCTGGAACGCTACGTGTCGTGGCCAGGGCAGGCGCTCGGCTACAAGATCGGCGAGATCGAACTGCGGCGCCTGCGCACCAAGGCCGAGACGGCCCTCGGACCGGCGTTCGACGTGCGGGACTATCACGACGCAGTATTGCGTGAGGGCGCGCTGCCGCTCGACCTGCTCGAGCGCCAGGTCGACGCGTGGATCGCCGACCGGAAACGGGCCGCAGCGAGCGCCGATTAGCCTGAGGGGCGAAAAATAACGCCCTCTCGTCCTGCCGCCGCCGCAATGATACCGTCGTCAACCAGTGTCAGAATGCACAAGACCAGGGGTGAGCGATGACCGGGGAAGTCTATGTCGTGGCCGCGAGCGGCCTGAACATGCGCGAGCTGCCGGACGGCGGCGCCGAGGTGCTCATCGTCCTGCCGCGCGGCCAGTTCGTGACGCGGCTCGACAACCGCAACTGGGGCAATGGCTGGTTCCGAGTGCAGGCCGACCTGCACATGATGACCTTCCAGGGCTACGTCGCGGCGACGCACATCCAGCCCGTGAACGCGCCGGTCACACCTGGGCGCGGCGACCTGCGTGTCACCGAGGCCGACATCATCAAGCTCGCCAAGAACCCGAAGCGCGAGTTCTTGCCCGGCCTCGTCGCCGGCTTCCAGCGCGAGCTGCCGCGATACGAGATCAACACCGGCATTCGCATCTCGCATTTCATGGCGCAGTGCGCGCACGAGTGCGACAACTTCCGGACCATGCAGGAATACGCCAGCGGCGACGCCTACGAAGGCCGCGCGACGCTCGGCAACACACAGCCAGGGGACGGCCGTCGCTACAAGGGTCGCGGCATCATCCAGCTCACCGGGCGCGCGAACTACCGGACCTACGGCCAGGCGCTCGGCCTCGACCTGGAGAACAATCCAGAGCTCGCCGCCATACCCGAGAACGCGGTGCGCGTGGCCTGCGAATACTGGAAGCGCACGACGCGCAGCAACGTGACCATGAACCAGCTCGCCGATCGCGACGACATCAACTCCATCACGCGCCGCATCAATGGCGGCCTGAATGGACTCGCGGACCGTCAGGTCAAGCTCGGCATCGCCAAGGGCATTTGGGGCGGCACGGCGGGCGTATAGCCGCGCAAGAAACGGGGATCGGCATGTCTGAACAGAGCAAGGGCCAGGGCTTTCGCTTCGGCGCCATCATGACGCTGGTCCCGTTGGTCACCGCGGCCTTCGGCGGCCTGCAGTACTATCGCGACCAGCAGCAACGCGAATTCGAAGCCGTCACTTTCTACCTGCAGAATCAGGCGACCTTCGATCCCTGCCAGGACGCGCAACTGGCCAATCTCAATCTCGGCATGATCGAGAACATCTATCCGAAAGTGTACGCCCGCGTGGTCGAGCATGTGGAGAACCGCTCGTCGCAGTGTGACAGCGTCACCGTGATCTCGCAGGAGCAGGCAGCGCACAACACGCCGGCCCCGGCGCCCGTCGCACCCGCACCGACCACCGGCGACACGCCCGCTGCGGAGGAGCCCGCGCCGGTGGCGACGCCGGCGCCCGTTCCGCAAACCCGTCAGATGCGCGCCAACATTCCGGCTGCGGCGCAACAGGGAACCGACTTCTTCCGCAATCGCTACGACCGCATGGCCGCGTTGCCGAGTTCAAGCGCGCGGCGCGTGAAGGAGGGCGAATATCGCGTCCTCATCCAGATCTCCGACGAAGCCGATCGTGCGCTGGCGCAATCGATCGAGGCGGCGCTGCGCGATAGCGGCAATTCAACGCCTTCGATCGATCTCGTGCCCGTGCGCGTGGACAAGGCGGAACTCCGCTACTTCCGCGAGAGTCAGGCCGCCGATGCGCAGAAACTGGCGGACCAGATCGAGCAGACACTCGCCGCCGCCGGAACGCCCGCAGAGGTCACGCCGAGCTTCGTGGGCCGCGCGGGTCTTCCGCCCGGCGTGATGGAGCTCTGGCTGCCCTGAGGGCCACGACCAAGGCATTTGACTCCCTCTGACCCGCCCGACGGAACCCGCAGTGTCGCTGTGGTGTTGTCCCGATGTCGGATGTGATGTCAGAGGCGACCATGATCAACTGGGTGATCGGCCTGTTCGTCGCAGCGCTCGCGGCCGCCTTCCTTGGTTTCAGCGGCACGGCGGCTGCGTTCGCTGAGGTGGCGCGCGTGGTGTTCTGCATCCTTCTCGTGTCGTTCGTCGTGTCGGGGACTGTGGCGCTCGCCGGTTCGCGCGCATTGGGCATGCCCGCGTTTGCGCGCACGATGTCGCTTGTGGCCGCCGTTTCGGCACTGAGCATTGGCGCCTACGCGTGGGTCGATAACGACATGTCCGCCGAGCGTGTGGGCGCGATTGATCGCCACACCGTTGCGATTGCCGATACGGCCGGCGCCGCGGTGAGCGACGCGGGAAAGCGTACAGGGACGCTCATGGAGCGCACGGTCACAGATCTGCGCACCGACGCCCATGAGCGCGCGCAGCGCGATACGTCATCAGAAATAACATCAAGCATGTTTCCGAATCCGCGCCGGTAAGGGGCGCCAACACAAAAGGAACTACCCCATGCCCGACGGCGCGTTTCCTCCGCCTGACATCGTCCGCACCCCGCGCGATCTGCCCAGCAATACCCGCATTCGCATCGTCCGTCCCCGCGGGCGTGGGGAAAAGGTCACGGCGCTTCTTGCGAACTCGGACGGTGAAATTCTCACGCAGGATGGCCAGCCGGTGCGCTACAAGGCCGGCGAGGATTACGTCGTGGACTACGCCTCCGGCGCGCGGCAGGTCGTGCGGCGCGACGTGTTCGAGAAAACCTACCGTAAGATCCGGCCAGGCGTATTTCGCAAGAACACCGATATCCGCTATCGCGCCGCTATCCTGCGCGACGCCGCACAGATAGGTACGCTCGAAGGCGTGCGCGAAGCGAACGCCGGTGACTGGGTGATGATCGGCGTCGCCGAAGAAATGTGGCCCGTCCCTGAAGCGGAGGCGGAAAGGAAATACAAAGGCGTGACATCGGTAGGCCTGACCGGCGTCGGCACCACCATTTTCCTCGTGTTTCTCTTGCTCGCGTTCGTCGCCTGGATTTCAACCTAGCGCCGTGGAATCGCAGCCCAGTAGTCCAGATCGAGGATGACTGCGGTGTCGTATTCGCCGCCTTCATTCTTGTCCGGGAAATCGGCGCACGACTTGTTCTTCGTGGCGACCAAGCGAAGCCTCAGTGCGCCGATGCGCTCTGGCAGCGCCGCCGACTCCAGCACCTCCGACCACGCATAGACCGTGTCGCCCGCAAACAGCGGATTGACGTGACGGCCCGCATTGATCGCGAGGATGTAGGCGGCGTTCGCGAGGCCGTTGAACGCGAGGGCGCGCGCCGTCGAAATGGCGACACCACCGTAGATCAACCGCTTCCCGAAGCGTGAGGATTGTTGCGCGAACCCGTCGAAGTGCACTTTCGCGGTGTTCTGGTAAAGACGCGTGGCCGTCTGGTGTTCGGCTTCTTCCACCGTCATGCCGTCAACGTGGTCGATCTTCTCGCCGACCTTGAAGTCTTCGAAGAGATGCGGCGCGCCCGCGAGTATGTGGTCGTATGTGCTGAACGTCAGATTGGCGGGGACGACGAGATCATCCGCGGACACGAAGGGCGCGAGTTTCGGCACGACCACTTCCGGCGCCGCCGCTCCCGCATCGCGCTTGTTGACCATCACCCACCGGCAGTAGGATAGCGCCGTTTCGCCGCGCTGATTGACGCCACTGGTGCGGACGTAGACGACGCCGGTTTTGCCATTGGCATTTTCCTTGAGGCCGATGACTTCAGACGAGGCCGTCAGCGTGTCGCCCGGATAAACCGGCTGGAAGAAGCGCCCCTCCGCGTAGCCGAGATTGGCGACCGCGTTGAGCGAGATATCCGGAACCGTCTTGCCGAAGACCATGTGGAACGCGAGTAGCGGATCCACCGGCGCGCGCGGCAGTCCTGCCGCCGCCGCAAACGTCTCCGCGCAAAAGAGCGCATACCGCGAGCCCGTCAGCGCGGTGTAGAGCGAGACGTCGCCGCTCGTGATCGTGCGCGGCGTCGCGTGACGCAACACCTGACCGAGACGGAAATCCTCGAAGAAATTTCCGGGATTGGATTTGGTCACGCGCCCATCCCCTCAATCGCGTCCGCCACCGCGACGGTGCGCTTGGCCTGCTCCAGGTGCAGCAGCTCCGTCATCTTGCCGTCGACCTTGAGCACGCCCTTCCCCGCGTTCGACGGATCGGCAAACGCGGCGATGACGCTGCGCGACCGCGCGACTTCTTCCGGCGTCGGCGCGAAGATCGCGTTGCAGGCGCCGATCTGGCTCGGATGGATGAGCGTCTTGCCGTCGAAGCCGAGTTCGAGCCCCTGCCGACAAATCGCTTCGAAACCGCCGCTGTCCTGGATGTCGTTGAAGACGCCGTCGATGAGCGTGATCCCGTACGCACGGCCCGCGATCACCGTCATTGAAAGCGCTGCCAGAAATGCGCTGCGGTCGGGCGTCTGCGCGGCGTGCATGTCCTTGGCGAGATCGTTGGTGCCCATCACGAAGGTGGTGAGGCGCGTGCGTTCGGCGGCGCGGGCGATCTCGGCGATGTTCAGGATCGACTTCGGCGTCTCGATCATCACCCAGATGGCGGTCGCGTCCGGCGCGCCTGCATCGCGCAGCGCCTTGTCGGCGGCCTCGATGTCGGCGGCGCTGTCGACCTTCGGGAAGAGCACGCCGTCGGGCTTCGCCGTCGCTGCGGCCTTCACGTCGTCATGGCCCCACGGCGTGGAGAGCGCGTTGGCGCGGATGATGATCTCACGCTTGCCGTAGCCGCCGGCGGCCATCGTGGCGACGATGGCGGCGCGGGCGTCAGCCTTGGCTTCCGGCGCGACGGCGTCCTCAAGATCGAAGATCAGCGTGTCGGCAGGCAGGCCGCGGGCCTTGTCGAGGGCCTTGGCGTTGGCGCCGGGCATGTAGAGGCAGGACCGGCGGGGGCGCAGTGAGGACATTTCGGCAGTTCCCTTGAGAAATTTCGCCCGGCAGGCGAATGCTGCGGCGCATCCATGAAAGCCGTCCTCTCCATACAATCGCAAGTCGCCGGAGCCCGGGTGGGCAATTCGGTCGCGGCCTTCGCGCTGGAACGCCTCGGCGTGCCGGTGATCGCGTTGCCGACGACGCTGCTGGGCCGCCGCCCCGACCGGGGCGCGCCGGGGGGCGGACCGGTGGCCGCCGAGACCTTGCAGTCCATGATCGAAGCGCTCGATGCGGACGGCGCGCTCAGGGAGGTGAGCCACATCCTGTCGGGCTACATCGCCCTGCCCGAGCAGGCCGACGTCGTGCTCGACGCCGTGCGCCGCGTGAAGGCCGTGAACCCGGCGGCGCTGTATGTCTGCGATCCGGTGATGGGCGACGCGCCGGGCGCCTTCGTGAAGCCGGAGATCATCGACGTGATCCGCAGGCGCCTCGCGCCGGCCGCCGATCTTCTGACGCCCAATCATTGGGAGCTGGAGACGCTCGCCGACGCGAAGCTGCCGACGCTCGCTGAAGCCCATGCCGGCGCCCGGTCGTTCGGCAAGCCGATCATCGTCACGTCGGCGCCGCGCGAAAAAGGTGTCGCGGTCCTCTATGCGTCGCCTTCGGCCACGTGGCTCGTCGAGACGCCGAAGATCGCCGGGGCGCCGAAGGGTGCGGGCGATCTTTTCACAGCGCTCTACGTGGCGCGGCGCGCGCTGGGGCAGAGCGTGGTCGTCGCGCTCGAAGCGGCGGCGGGCTCGGTGCATGACGTCATCGTGCATTCGACGCTCGACGGCGGCCCGCACCTCGCGCTCATCGCCGCGCAGGACAAGCTCGAACACCCTGCCACCTGGCCCACGGCGCAGGCCTATCCGGGTTAGCGCGCCCGCGCTGCGGCGACTTCCGCGTCCGTCAGCACCACCGTCGAGATGCTCATCTTCGCCGAACCTTCCACGATCTCGCGTGAGTGCGAGACGTAGAGGATCGACTTGTTCTGCAGATCGACGATGCGACGCACGGCGTTGCGCTTGAAGAAGAGGCTGAGGCGCTGGCTGAAGATCTCGTCGCCGCTCTTGCCGAGATCGACGCCCTTGAGAACGATCGGCCCGACGCGCTGACACGCGACGGACGAGTTCGACGGATCCTCGAACCAGTTGCCCTTGGTGGCGCGATCGATCACGCCGCGTTCGAAATACGCCATGTGGCAGATCACGCCCGGAATCGCGGGATCGGGCAGCGCCTCGACCTTGATCTCGTTGCCGAGCAGGTCGTTGGAGAACTCGCCCACATTGCGCTCGTTGCGACCGCACCCGGCGAGCGCGAGCACCGCGCAGACGGCGACGAGCTTCCACGCCTTCGATTTCATCACGTCGGTCATCGCGCTTCTCCCCGCTTACGAGGCGCACGATGTGGGCCTTCCGTCGCTGTGGCGCAAGAAGCGCTGGCGAAGGCGACCGGTTCCCGGCTAAACCGCGCCCATGTTCACCCAAGGCTCCGTGGCGCCCGGATTCGAGAAGGTCGCCGAAACGTTCGCGCTCAATTTCGAGGACGGCCTCGAACTCGGCGCGAGTTTCGCCGCCATCGTCGACGGCGAAACCGTCGCGGAGCTCTGGGGCGGCTATGCCGACCGCAACAAGCAGCGCCTGTGGGACGCCGACACGCTGACGCCCGTCTATTCGACGACGAAGGGGATCGCCGCACTCGTGATCGCGCGGCTCGTGGATCAGGGCGCACTCGACTACGAGGCGCCGGTCGCCGACGTGTGGCCCGAATTCGCCGCGAACGGAAAGGCGCAGATCACGCTGGCGCAGGCGCTTTCGCATCAGGCGGGGCTGCCGGGCTTCGTCGAGCCGATCGATCCCGCGCTCTGGCTCGACCCGCCGGCGCTTGCGGCGGCGCTCGCCCCGCTGGCGCCGATGTGGCCGCCGGGAACGCAAAGCGGCTATCATCCGCTGACGTGGGGCTATCTCGCCGGCGAGATCGTGCAACGCGCAACGGGAAAATCGCTGGGCCAGCATCTCGCCGACGATTTCTGCGAACCGCACGGCGTCGATTTCTGGATCGGTCTGCCAGACGAAGAGCACGAACGCTGCGCTGAAATCCAGAAGCCGAAGACCGCGCCGCAACTCGGCGAACTGAACGAATATCGCAAGGTCGCGTTTCTGACGAAGTGGTCGGCGCCCGATCGCGGCGGCGCGTTGTGGCGGCGCATTGAAATTCCGAGTGCAAACGGCCACGGCACGGCGCTGTCGGTGGCGCAGTTGTATCATGTGTATGCGGCGCGGGGAAAACTGAACAATGAGACGCTGATCGGCGCGGGCGCTTTCGATGCACTGACGAAGACACGTGCTTCCGGCGCCGATCTCGTACTGCCGACGAACGTCGCGTTCGCGGCGGGCGTCATGCGCAATGCGAACGGCGTCTATGGACCGAACCCGAACACGCTGGCGCATTCGGGATGGGGCGGCTCCATGGGGCTCGGCGATCCGGACGCGAAGATGTCGTGCGCCTATGTGATGAACCGGCAGGATCATTATCTGCAGGGCGATCCGCGCCCGCGGCGTCTGGTGGAGGCGGTTTACGCCTGTCTCTGATCTCCGCGCGTTGGAGCGCGGGTCTATGACCCGCCCACGCCTTGCGACGCCAGACTCCGAAGAATCTCGCGTGACTTGAGATGGGTATGCGCATCGGCGCTGCGCGGTCCGGCATGAATAGTCATGACGTGTCTGCAGCTTCTGCGGCAGGTGCGAGCACGGACATGGTCGATGCAAGCGTCACGGCAAGCACCGTGACGATAGCGCCGGGCACGGCGCCGTTCTTTGGCAGGCGCGCGATCGCGCGTTGCACGGTCTTGTCGAAATTCGCCAGCGCATCGCGCATTTGCGCGACCGTGCGCAGCGGAATGCCGCGCGTGAACGCGTGCACAATGCGCGCGTGGCGGCGCCGATAGCCGAGGACGCCGTTCGGTCGGCGCGTGAAATTCGGACGACCGACGGGGAACGTCAGGCGCGAACACATCGACATGAAGATGAGCCGCCGGATGTCGCGGCGCGCTGTGCGGATATCACTTTGAAATTCAAGACGCCATGCGCGCGGCAGGCGCACGTGCGTCATCAGCCACGCGACAACCTGCAACAGCCATAGATGCAGATCGCGCGCGGCGGCGGCGTAGGCTTCGCGGCGGTGACGTAGCGGTCGAACGACTTGCATCTTTTGGCTCTCCTCTTCGAGACGTCGGGACCATCCCGGCGAAACGTGAGGCGGAGTATCTTGGAGCCTGCGACCCGGTCGGATTGTTTTGCTGAAAAAAGTTTGTCGGGAGCGCCGGCAACCTGCCTGCCCCTTGTGCGCCATGGAAAAGAAAATGCCGGCGGTCAGCCGGCGTTCCCGAAAGCGAGGGACGAACGAGTCCGCGATCGGACTACTTGTTTGTCATTTTCCCGCTTTGCGCGAGTTGGAACGCGACGCCCTACACCGTCAGAAACTGCGCCTGCTCTCCCGGCGCCAGCACCACGCACGTCAGCGCGCCGCCATACACCGCGCCTGTATCGACATTGATGCGGCGCGGGCCGACGTCGGGGGCGAGATCGGTGGTGGGCGTGTGGCCGTGGATGACGCGGATGCCTTCGAGCTCCGCGCGGTCGGGCCAGCGATCGGGGTCGAAGAAGCGGGGCGAGCGGGTCCAGATGCGGATCTCGTCCTTGCAGTCGGGGTAGCTGATCGGATCGATGCCGGCGTGCACGAACACGAGCTTGCGCGTTTCGTCGACGAGCATGGTCGGCAGGCTGCGCAGCCATTCGATGTGCGCGGGATCGATGGCGTCGCGCCAGGTGCGTTTGTCGGCGTCGCGGCCGCGCGTGTAGCTCTTCACCGTATCGGAGCCGCCGTTGGTGAACCAGTGTTCCTCGGCGGTTGAGCCCTTCTCGTCGAAGGCGTCGAGCATCATCTGCTCGTGATTGCCGAGCAGCGCGTGAACCGAGAGATTCCTGATTTTCTCGGCCTTCCTCTCGAGACCCATGGCAAGTTCGACCACGCCGCGGCTGTCGGACCCACGGTCCACATAGTCGCCGAGATGGATGACGGCGGCGTTCCCGCCCCGCCGCTCGTGGTCGGCGAGAATCAGCGCATGCAGCGCCTGCAGGCTCTTGGCCATGCCATGGACGTCGCCGATGGCGTAGTAGATGGTTTGCGCCGTCATCACATCACCCTGCGCCGGATGCGGCGCGGCAGGAAGACCGCATGCTCGCCCAAAAGACCCGTCGCGACTGGATATGCGCCGCCATAGGCAAGATCGAGGCGGACTTCAACAGATCGGCTGATACGCACCTCCTCAAGTTGGACCTCCCGTCGCCCAATGATTCTTTCGGGGGCGTCGACGTCTATCTGAAGGACGAATCGACCCATCCCTCCGGCAGCCTCAAGCACCGCCTGGCCCGCTCGCTGATGCTGTACGGCATCTGCTCGGGCTGGGTGAACGAAGGCACGCCGGTGATCGAGGCCTCGTCCGGCTCCACCGCGATATCGGAGGCGTATTTCGCGCGGCTATTGGGTCTGCCGTTCATCGCCGTCGCGCCGAAGACCACCGCGCCGAAGAAGCTGCTGGAGATCGAATTCCTCGGCGGGCGCGTGCATCTCGTCGAGAATGCGTCTCAGATCTACGCCGAGGCGCAGGCGCTCGCCGACCGTCTCGGCGGCCACTACCTCGACCAGTTCACCCACGCCGAGCGTGCGACGGACTGGCGCGGCAACAACAACATCGCCGAGAGTCTTTTCTCGCAGATGTCGCACGAGCCGCATGCCGCGCCGCGCTGGATCGTGGTGGGTGCGGGCACCGGCGGCACGTCGGCGACGATCGGGCGCTTCATCCGGTACAACACCTGTTACGCTGGGCATTCGCAGCTCTGCGTCGTCGATCCGGAGAACTCGGCGTTCTTCGATCACTATGCGACGGGCGCCGAACCGGTCGACCTGCCGCCGGGGCGCGTGGAAGGAATCGGCCGTCCGCGTGTGGAGCCGTCGTTCCTGCCGACTGTCGTGGACCGCATGGTGCGCGTGCCGGATGCGGCCTCGATCGCCGCAGCACGGTGGCTGTCGCAACATCTGGGGCGGCGCGTGGGCACCTCCACCGGCACGAACATGATCGGCGTGCTGACGCTCGCGCAGGAAATGCAGGCGCGCGGAGAGACGGGCTCCATCGTGTCGCTGCTGTGCGATTCGGGCGAGCGGTACATGGACACGATCTTCGACGACGCGTGGATCGCGCGGCAGGGGCTGGATCTCGCGCCGTGGACGGCAAGGCTGGAATCAGGCGCGTTCGATGCTCAGCTGGAGAGCGCCACGCGCTGACGTTCGCGCCAGAGACTGTCGGCGGTGAAGATCGCCAGCCCGATCCAGATCAGCGCGAAGCTCGCGATGCGGAGCGGCGTCAGCGGTTCGCCATAGGCCCAACCGATGAAGAACTGGATGGATGGCGCCAGGAACTGCAGCATGCCGAGCGTGGCGAACTTCAGCCGCCGCGCGCCGAAGGAAAAGAGGATCAGCGGAATCGCCGTCGCGAGGCCCGACGCGGCGAGCAGCAGGCCGTTGGACGGGGAATCGTCAAATGTGATGCCTTGCGCGGTCGTCGACACCCACCACAATCCAAGGACGGACGGCACAGCAAGGATCAGCGTCTCCGCAAGCAAGCCGCCCGCCGCCGGCACCGGCGCCTGCTTGCGCACGAGCCCGTAGAGCGACCACGACGCGCACAGCGCCACCGCCACCCACGGAAAGGCGCCGAGCGCTGCGGCCTGCACAGCGATGCCGATCGCCGCCAGCGCGAGCGCGCCGGTCTGTGCTTTCGTGATGCGTTCCTTGAACAGCGTGACGCCGAACGCGACGTTGACGAGCGGCGTGAGGAAGTACGCAAGGCTCGCCTCGATGACGTGATGGTTGGCGACGGCCCACACGTAGATCGCCCAGTTGACCGCGATGAACACCGAGGACAGCGCGAGCGCCGGCAGCACGCCCTTCTGCGCGAGCGCCGTGCGCGTCTCCGCGAACCCGCCCATGAACTGCACCGCCACCAAGGCGGCGGGAATGCTCCACAGGATGCGCGCGCACAGAACCTCCCATGGCCCCGCGAAACTGACGAGCTTCAGATAGAGCGGCAGCACGCCCCAGATCGAATAGGCGGCGAACGCGGCGAGGAAGCCGGATTGAACGTCGGAGTCGTGCTTCAAACCCCTCTCCCGCATTCGGGAGAGGGACAGATCGCAAAGCGATCAGGGTGAGGGGCCGGTGTCACAGGATGAGTCTTGTTCTGCACCACTGCGCCCTCACCCTGACGCCGCTTGCGCGTCGCCTTTCCCTCTCCCGTTTACGGGAGAGGGGTTCATTCGGGGCTCTCCGGCGCTGCATCCTTCGACACCGGGACCAGGCCCGGCGCGCCACCGAGGATCACGGTCGGCGAAGCCTTGCCCTGCTGTCCCTGCAGCGCCTGCAGCACGCGCAAATTCATGAGCTCGGGATTGCCCTTCAGCATGCGCGCCGCATTGGCGAGCGCGCGCAACGCCGCCTGCTCCCCACGCGCGCGTTCGAGTGCGGCGAGGCCTTCCTTCTGCGCGCGCCAGAGATCGGCGTAGGCCTGCTTGGCGACGCCCACGAGCGTCACGTCGCGCATGTCGAAACCGAGGATGGTCATGCCCGCCCCGTCGAGTTCGGCCTGCAGGTCCGTGGCGGCGTCGAGATCAATCACGGTGCGATCGGCGAGGATGGCGTCGAGATCAAGCGCGCCGATGCGCTTGCGCAGCAGCACCTGCGCCGCTTCGTAAAGACGCATGGAAGGGTTCGCGGATGCACGCTTGTAGACGATGGGATCGGCGATCTTCCAGCGCACGATCACCGTCACGCGCACGGGCATGTTGTCCTTCGACAGCACTTCCTGGCCGGCGATCGTCAGCGAGACCTCGCGCAGATCCACGCGCTCGATGAGCGTCTTGTCGTTGGTCTTGCGATAGAAGCCGGGCGGCGGGGCCTCGACCAGCTTGCCGCCGACGTATTTGAGACCCGCCTCGTAGTCGTAAACGGTGACGGCGCCCTCGCGCAGCCGCTTCAGCACGCCTTGCGCGATCACCAGACCGATCAGCACGATCGCCGCGATCAGCAGCAGCACAGAAATCACATCGCCCATACCGAATTCCGTCACGTCTGAAGCCGTCACATCCAAAAATGATACTTCCCGGCGCCCGCATGACCGTCACGGGGACTTTTCGTCCGCAGGGCGACGGAGAGGCTTGCGCTTGCGCGCCGGACGCCGGGAAGCGTTTGGGGTTGGAAACCCTGGGTTTGCTGCCAGAGCACGGGGGCAGACGCGGCCCGCAGGTTCCTACGGTTCCCCGGCCGACACGCTTGCCCGCGCACCTCACAGGCTAAACAGTGGAGCGACGATTGCAACGGTTGGGGGATAATGTCCCGTACCGGAACACTTTCGGCGCCGCCTATGGCGCGCAGCTTCGGCAAGGCGCCCGCGCGGCGTCCCCAACCGCCGAAGGCGCCCCCGCGCGTGACGGGTCCCTCCGGCCCGAGCCAGAACGAACCGCCGCCGGGACCGCCGAGCGCGCTCGCACTGCCGATGATGCTGCTGATCGCGCTCACGGTGGTGATGTTCACGGCCAGCCAGTCGCCGCCGCCGCCCGCGTGGGCGCCCAAACCCGCCGTCGTCGAAGCGCCGCAACCGCCGGCGCGCAAGATCATCTGGCAGGAAGACTTCAACGGCGCGACGCTCGACCGCACGAGGTGGGATGTGCAGGTCAGCGATCCGAACGATCCCGGCAACACCGCCTTTCCGCCGACCTATTTCGCCGAGAGCCAGGTGTCGCTGCGCGACGGCCGCCTCGTCCTGTCCACCATCCGCGACGGTCCCGGCCGCTACCTCTCGGGCCTCGTGGAAACGCGCGGCCTCCACAGCTGGCAGACGGGCCGCTTCGAGGCGCGCATCAAGACGCCGCCGGGCAAGGGCTCGGGCATGGCCTTCTGGATGCTGCCCGACGTGAAGCAGCTCGAGCCGTGGCCGCAGATGGGCGAACTCGACATCGTCGAATCTCTCGGCCGCGAACCGCAACTCGCCATGGGCACGCTGCACTATCCGAAGAAGCCGTTCAGCGGCGGCGACTTCGCTTCGCCGAACCCGTTGTCGTCGGAATTCCACACCTACGCGCTCGAGTGGACGCCGGAGGCCTTCTACTGGTTCGCCGACGGCAAGTGCTACTTCAAGGCGACGCACGGCACGCCCGAGAAGCAGGAATTCCCGTTCAATCGTCCGTTCTTCCTGATCCTCTCCTCCACCGCCGGCGGCACGTGGCCGGGCGCGGTGCCGCGCGACGCGGTGTTCCCGATGGAAATGGAAGTGGACTGGGTGCGCGTGTACGAGCCGCAGCCGATGGTGGAAGAGCCGGTCTGCCAGAACCGCTATCCGGCTGGCTATA
The DNA here is from genome assembly GCA_034440275.1 of Alphaproteobacteria bacterium. Taxonomy (GTDB): domain Bacteria; phylum Pseudomonadota; class Alphaproteobacteria; order Caulobacterales; family Aquidulcibacteraceae; genus VFBF01. The sequence goes on along the minus strand of JAWXBS010000036.1, from coordinate 11,561 downwards.
CGCCGTGGGAGAGCGAGAGGTAGCTCACGAACTCGGCACGCCGTAAGGCGCCGGCCGCAAGATCTCCATCAGCCGGCCCGGCGCGCCGATAGCCCCGAAGCCCAGCGCCTCATAGACGCCATGGGCGTCGCGTGTGCCGAGCATCCAGCGACGCAAACCCTGCATGTCCGGGTGCGCCTGCAACGCCGCCACCACCGATCGCCCGATCCCCTCGCCGCGTCGCGCGGGTACGACGATCACGTCGCAGACCCAGGCGAAAGCGGTCCTGTCTGTCACCGCGCGCGCGAAGCCGATGAGCGCGCCCTCGGCATCGCGCGCGATTGCGCACAAGGAATTGGCGCAGGCGCGCTCCAGCGTTTCGCGCGGGATGCCCGGCGACCAGTATGTCTCGCGCAGCAGCGCGTGAAGCGTGTCCATGTCTTTGGCGTCAGGTTGTTGAAATACGATCTCGATCACGCGGCATGCACTCCCTTCATAAATCGTCGGGCCGAACTTGGTGGTTTTCGCCTTCGGCGCCATGGTGGCCGGACACCTATCGGCGAGGTCAACCATGGCGCGGGTTCTGGGCATTGGCGGCATCTTCTTCAGGGCGCGGGATTCGGCGGCGCTCAACGCCTGGTATCGCGACGCGCTAGGTCTCGACATGCAGGACTGGGGCGGTGCGATCATCCGCCCCGACGCCATGGCGGCGCATCCGGGCGCGGCCACCGTGTTCAGCGCGTTCAAGTCGGAGACGACCTATTTCGAGCCCTCGACGAAGGAGTTCATGATCAACCTCGCGGTCGACGATCTCGACGGCGTGCTCGCACGGCTGAGGGAACACGGCGTCGAGGCGAAGGTTCTGCCGGATGAGCCGAACGGCCGCTTCGCGCATATCGTCGATCCGGAGGGGACGAAGATCGAGCTGTGGGAGCCGAAGCCGATGGAGTGAGCAACCCTTCTCCCCCGCGAGGGGGAGAAGGTGTCGACAAAGTCGACGGATGAGGGGGTGTCGGGCAGGACGAAGTCAGGCGCCGGAAGCAATTGCCACCTCGCCCCCTCATCCGACCGCTTCGCGGCCACCTTCTCCCCCTCGCGGGGGAGAAGGGTTTCAACACCGCCTAAGCCGCCAGTTTCCGGAACATGCCGCGGTTGTTCATCAGCTCGGCGATCTGCACCGCGTTGAGGGCTGCGCCCTTGCGGAGATTGTCGCTGACGCACCACAGCGAGAGGCCATTCTCCACCGTGGAATCTTCGCGGATTCGCGAGACATAGGTGGCGAACTCGCCCGCCGCTTCCACGGGCGTGATGTAGCCTTCGTCCTCGTGCTTATCGATCACCATGACGCCCGGCGATTCCCGCAGGATGTCGCGCGCTTCGTCGGCGGTGATCGGATTTTCGAACTCGATGTTCACGGCTTCCGAGTGGCCGACGAACACCGGCACGCGCACGCAGGTCGCGGTGAGCTTGATGGCGGGATCGAGAATCTTCTTCGTCTCGACCATCATCTTCCACTCTTCCTTCGTGGAGCCGTCCTCCATGAACACATCGATGTGCGGGATGACGTTGAAGGCGATCTGCTTGGTGAAACGCTCTTTCACCATCGGATCGTTGACGTAGATGCCGCGCGTCTGCGTCCACAGTTCTTCCATCGCCTCCTTGCCGGCGCCGGACACGGACTGGTACGTCGCCACCACCACGCGCTTGACCTTGGCGCGGTCATGCAGCGGCTTCAGCGTGACGACGAGTTGCGCCGTCGAGCAGTTGGGGTTGGCGATGATGTTGAGCTTGTCGTAGCCGAGCACGGCGTCCGGGTTCACTTCCGGCACCACGAGCGGCACGCGCGGATCCATCCGCCAGGCGCTCGAATTGTCGATGACGGTGCAGCCCATGGCGCCGATCTTCGGCGACCATTCCTTCGATACTTCGCTCCCCGCCGACATCAGGCAGATGTCGAAGCCGTTGAAATCGAAGGTGTCGAGGTCTTTGCATTTCAGGGTCCGGTCGCCGTAGCTCACCTCGACGCCGATCGATTTGCGCGAGGCCACTGCCGCCACCTCGTCGGCGGGGAACTGCCGTTCTTCCAGAATCGAGAGCATCTCGCGGCCCACATTGCCCGTGGCGCCGACGACGGCGATGCGCAAACCCATTGTGCGTGTCTTTCTCCGATAGCGTCCGCCGGGGTGGGGACGCAGGCGCGGTATGCCATGGACCGGCGGTTTCACCAAGATTTCGGGGCGCCTGACACCCATGCAACCACGCGCACCCGTCCCCGGATTCGCCGAAGGCGATGTCCGGGGTCCATTCGCGCCGGCCTCTGGAAAATGGGCCCCGGACCTGGGCTGCGCCCAATCCGGGGATGGGAGGCTGATCTCCCTCCCTTTCGACCACACGGAGAGCTAAACTACTGCGGGATCGACATTCAGGGGAGAGCGACGCCAATGGCCGCGCCGACATTCGAACTTTACAAGCTGCTGGTCGAGGAGGTCCGCGAGGCCCGCAAGGCCCGGCGCGAACTGGCCAACGTCTTCACGACGATCAACGTGGCCGGCGTGGGTCTGCTCGGGTCGCTGGCAGGGCCCTCGCAAGCGCGGGCTATTCTGCAGGATGTTGCAGTCGGCATTGCGACCCCAGCGAGCGTGGCGCCCCTGCTCTTCATCGTCATCGCGCTGCTGCTGACCTGCCTCGTCTGGCGCACGTCAAACGCCTACTACACCCGCCTCCTCGGCGCGAAATACGCGATCCTCTACAGCGTGGAGACCGAGCTCGGCATCGACCCGATCCAGCGGGAATGGCGCGCCCTCGGCGACCGCTCGCTATTCAAGTTCTTCTCGTTCGAGCGGCTGATGCCGCTGCTGTTCGCATTCGGCTACGTCGTCTTCGTGGCATACCAGGTGAGCTGGGTCGACGCTGTGCGACTGTTCGAGCAGGCGGTGCGGCCGGTGCTGTCGCTGTTCGGCCGTTAGAGCGCCTCCAGCACCGCGTCACCCATCTCGCGCGTGCCCATCGCGCCGCCCAGATCGCGGGTGCGGGCGCCTTTTTCTAGCGCGGTATTCACGGCGGCGGAGATTCTGTCCGCAAGATCGGCGCGGCCGAGCGAGAGCCTGAGCGCCATCTCGAAGGAGAGGATCGCCGCGAGCGGATTGGCGAGGCCCTGTCCTGCGATGTCCGGCGCCGAACCGTGCACAGGCTCGTAAAGTCCGGGTTTTCCCGCCTCGCCCAGCGCCGCCGACGGCAGCAGGCCGATCGAGCCCGTCAGCATTGCGGCTTCGTCGGAGAGCAGATCGCCGAAGAGATTGTCGGTGACGATCACATCGAACTGGCGCGGGTTGCGCACGAGCTGCATGGCGCAGTTATCGGCGAGGATGTGTTCGAGTTTCACGTCGGCGTAGTCGGCAGCGTGGAGTTTCGTCACCTCCTCGCGCCACAAGACGCCCGTCTCCATCACGTTGGATTTTTCCGCCGAGTGGACGAGACCACCACGCCTGCGCGCCAGCTCGAACGCCACGCGCGCCACACGGCGGATTTCGCTCGAGGTATAGACCTGCGTGTCGACGCCGCGCTTTTCGCCGCCGCCGATATCCTCGATGCCGCGCGGCTCGCCGAAATAGACGCCGCCCGTCAACTCGCGGACGATGACGATGTCGAGACCCTCGACGATCTCGCGCTTCAGCGCCGATGCGTCCGCCAGCGCCGCAAAGCAGAGCGCCGGGCGGATGTTGGCAAACACCTCCATCTCTTTCCGGAGTCGAAGGAGCCCCGCTTCGGGACGAAGTCCGCGCGCCACGCCCGCCCACTTCGGCCCGCCGACCGCGCCCATCAGCACCGCGTCCACGGCCTTCGCGCGCGCCACGGCAGCATCGGAAATCGGCGCGCCGCCCGCATCGAGGGCCGCGCCCCCGAACGGCGCCTCTTCCAGCGCCAGCGCCGGCCACAGCACCTGCGCCACACGGCGCACCTCGTCGATGACCTCGGGACCGATACCGTCGCCCGGCAGGAGAAGAAGCGTCTTTGTCATGGCCCCGTCTTCGCGAGGCCATCCGCGTTTGTCCAGCATGTCAGTTGTGGAAGGTGACGCTGTCGTGCGGCGCACCGTCGCGGTGGTCGTGGCCGTAGTCGCGCAGCACGGCGCAGACCCGCAGACGGTAGCCACGCAAAATATCCGCACGACCCCGGCGTTGGGCGGCACGGTGCGCACCGGTATTGCGCCATGCGCGCACGGCCTCCTCGTCGCGCCAGAACGACAGCGAGAGAATTTTCCCCGGTGTGACGAGGCTCTGAAAGCGTTCGATCGACACAAACCCGTCCACGCCATCCAGCAGAGGGCGAAGGTCTGCTGCAAGATCGAAGTAGGCGTCGGCGCGATCGACGTGAGGCTCGGTCTCGAAGATCACCGCAATGGTCATCGTTCGATACCGGCATGCGACGCGGAAGCGAGCTTGAGGAAAATACGATCCTCGCGACGGATGAATTGTTCGCGTTGCGCGAATTCATAATTCTCGCGTCCGAGGGGATCGAGGGCGAGTTTGGCCTTGTATGCTTCGTAGGCGGCGAGCGAGGGCAAGGTGTAAATGCCGTAGGCGGTGGTCGCAGAGCCTTCATGCGGCGCGAAATAGCCGATGAGATCGGCCCCGCAGCGCGGGATCGCCTGCCCCCAGTTGCGGGCGTAGGTTTCGAACTGCGCGCGTTTGAACGGATCGATCTCGTAGGTGATGAAGCAGGTGATCATGCGAAACTCCCATGGGTGTCAACAAAACTAGCGCGTTGCCGCACATCAATGGTTCGTCTATGGTCGAACCATGAAAGACGGTCCTGACATCGCGCGCGTCGCCGCCCTCATCGGCGATCCCGCGCGCGCCAACATGTTGATCGGCCTGATGGACGGTCGCGCGCTGACGGCGAGTGAACTCGCCGCGCAGGCGGGTGTCACCAAGCAGACCGCAAGCGCACACCTCGCCAAGCTCATGGACGCCGGCCTGCTCGCGCACGAAGTCCAGGGCCGACACAAGTATTTCCGGCTCGAGGACGCCGACGTCGCCGGCGCCATCGAGGCGCTGATGGGCGTGGCCCAAAGGCGGGGCGGCAAACGCGTACGCACCGGGCCGAATGATCCTGAAATGCGCAAAGCGCGCATCTGCTACGATCATCTCGCCGGTGACCTCGGCGTCTTCGCTTACGACCAGATGATCGCGCGAAAATGGCTCGCGCGACGCGGCGAAGATCTCGCGCTGACCACCGCTGGCGACGCAGCCTTCGCTGCACTCGGCGCCGAAGAACTCGCCCACGGCGCGCGGCGTCCGTCATGCCGCGCCTGTCTCGACTGGAGCGAACGTCGCCACCACCTCGCCGGCGCGGCCGGCAAGGCGATGCTTGCGCGGCTGGTCTCGCTCCGCTGGGCGAGCCGCAAGCCGGGCACCCGCGTGATCCGCTTTTCCACCGTTGGCGAAAGGCGCCTCCGAGAGTGGCTTGAGCGTTAATAAACGCCCGTGCGCGAGAAATTCACCATGCCGCGCACATGCCTTGAGCGACGCTGGTTGACACCGGGGGGCGGATCATACGGATTGCGACCATGCCGCTTCTCGCCGCCGTCGCGTTGATCACGTTCCTCGGCTGCGCCATGGCCGGGATGGAACGCGACTTCTCGCGCGGCGTGATTGCGGCCCTGCAGGGCGCCGTCGCCATCGCCGCGATCGCGCTGCCGCGCTCGCGCACGGCGATCTTTGAAGCCCTGAAGCGCTTCTCGCGGCCCGCCGCCGCCTACTGCGCGCTCCTGATGCTCGCCGCGATCATGAGCGGCGCATTCTTTATCGGCGCGGCGGCCGATCCATGGCGCGCGGAGCAATCGCTCGTCGCGCTCGCGGGCGCGGGCTTCTTCTTCGTCGCCGCGACAGGCGCGGCCACCGCCGGCAGCCGCAACCGCATGCTCGCAGCGCTGCTCGTCGTGCCGGTCGCGCTGACACTGCTCATCATCCTCGACCGCTTCGACAGTCAGCTCGATTTTTTCGGCCTGTCGCAGATCGCTCCGGACAACCGCCTTGCCGGGCCGTTCGCCAGTCCCAACGAAGCGGCCACCGCCTTTGCGCTCTTCGCGATCCTTTCCGCGTTCGCCGTCGTCGACGAACTCACGCGTCGCCCGGCGCCGCGCGGCACGTTGCCGCCGCCCGCGCTCGCGCAGCGCCTCTTTCTGCCGGCGACGGCGTTCGTCGCCAGTCTGAACCTGCTCGCACTCACCGGCTCGCGCGCGGGCATCGCGGCAGGCGTCGCAGGTCTTGCGATCTATTTCGGCCTCGCCTGGCTGCGTGGCCTCAAGGGCCGCAGCGGTCCGCGCCTCGTGCCGATCGCGGCGGCGGCTGTCAGCGTCATCGCCATCTTCGTGACCTTCACGTCCGGCGCCGGTGCGATGAAACGCTATGTGGGCGCCGCGACGCCGACACAGAACTATTCGGCGATGACCACCGCCGCGCTCGATGCGTGGAAGGAAGCGCCGCTGTTCGGTCACGGCCTCGGCGCCTACGATCTCTTGCCTGCTGGCGACGCCGGCGCGTCGAACGACATCGTGCGCTGGCTCGCCGAGGCGGGGCTCGTGGGTACGGGGCTCGCACTCGCGGCTCTCGGCGGGCTGCTCTTCTTGCTGTGGCAGGCGAAAGACCATGGCCGTCGCCCGACACGCGGCTTTGCACTCGGCGCGGGATTGATGGCGACAGTGTTCATCCACGGACTGGCGCAGCCGGCGCTGTCGAGCCCGGCTATCGGCGCAGTATTTGCGGCGCTTCTCGGCCTGGCCGCCGCCTACGTGGACCCCGACGCTGAAAGCACGAAGATCAAGCCGTCGTCGCGCACGCGCGTTCTGGGCTAGGTCGTGGACGCTCTGACCGCCTTCGGGCTTGCGGCGGTGTCGCTGGGACTTCTCTTCTATGCGCTGGAGCGGCGCAGCACATGGTTCATCCTGGCGTTCGCGGGCGCCTGCGTCCTGGGATCGATTTACGGTTTTGTGCAGGGCGCGTGGCCCTTCGGCCTTGTGGAAGCGGTGTGGGCGGTCGTTGCGGCACATCGCTGGTGGAAGGCCACGCGGTGATGCTCCCTGCGCTGGCGTCCGCACTGGCGAAGCCGCCGCCGCCACATTAGAAGCCGTAAGAGGCGAATGTCGCGATTGCGGCGAACGGAGCAGTGCGTGCAGCGCAAGGGAATCATTCTCGCGGGCGGCTCCAGCACGCGCCTCTTCCCGATCACGCAGGCGACGGTGAAGCAGCTGCTGCCGGTCTATGACAAGCCGTTGATCTACTATCCGTTGTCGGTGCTCATGCTCGCCGGCATCCGCGACATTCTTGTCATTACCACGCCACGCGATGCCCCGGCGTTCCACGCCCTGCTTGGTGACGGATCGTCGCTTGGCATTCGCCTCTCCTACGAAGTGCAGCCCCGCCCTGACGGCCTCGCGCAGGCCTTCGTCATCGGTCGCGACTTCGTCGGCGACGATCCGAGCTGCCTCATCCTCGGCGACAACATCTTCCACGGCCCAGGTCTCGAGGCGCAGCTCGTCGCAGCGAACGCGCAGACCGCCGGCGCTACGGTGTTCACCACGCATGTGCGCGATCCCGAACGCTACGGCGTCGTCGAGTTCGATCGCGCCGGCGCGCCGGTGCGCCTGCACGAGAAGCCCACCACCTTCGTCTCGAACTACGCGATTACCGGTCTCTACTTCTACGACAACGCCGTGCTCGACATTTCTGCGTCCATCACGCCATCGGCGCGCGGGGAACTTGAGATCACGGATGTGAACCAGGCCTACCTCGATCGCGGCGCGCTCTCGTACGTGCAGCTCGGTCGCGGCTTTGCGTGGCTCGATGCGGGGACGCCTGACAGCCTGCTTGAAGCCGCGCAGTACGTGCAGACCATTGAGCGCCGTCAGGGCCTGCGCATCGCGTGCCTGGAGGAGATTGCGCTACACAAGGGCTTCATCGACGCGCAGGCGCTCGTGAAACTTGCGGCGCCGATGGCGAAAAGCGACTACGGGCAGTACTTGCTCAAGGTCGCGGCAGAGCACGGCGTGGGCTGAGCGTGGCGCGGCTCCTTCTCACCGGCGGCGCGGGCTTCATCGGATCGGCGCTCGCGCGCATGGCGATCGGCGAGCGCCACGACGTTCTGGTGCTCGACAAGTTGACCTATGCGGGCTCGCTGACATCGCTGCGCGAAGTGCGCGACCACGCACGCTTCCGCTTCGTGCAGGCCGACATCTGCGACCGCGCAGCGGTGGACGCAGCGATGGCTTCGTTCACGCCGGACGCCATCGTGCATCTGGCGGCGGAAAGTCATGTGGACCGCTCCATCGATGGCGCCGGCGAATTCGTGCGCACCAACATGCTCGGCACCTTCGAGATGCTGGAGGCGGCGCGCGCCTACTGGCGGCGCAGCGGCGATGGCGCGTTCCGCTTCCTGCACGTCTCCACCGACGAAGTGTTCGGTTCTCTCGGCGCGAGCGGCGCCTTCACCGAAACGACGCGCTACGATCCGCGCTCGCCCTATGCCGCAAGCAAGGCAGGTTCGGACCATCTCGTGCGCGCATGGGGCGAGACGTATGGCCTGCCGGTGATCGTCTCGAACTGTTCGAACAATTACGGCCCGTACCAGCTCCCTGAAAAGCTCATCCCGCTGATGATCCTGAATGGTCTGGGGGACCTTCCGCTGCCGGTTTATGGCGACGGCCTCAACCGGCGCGACTGGTTGCATGTTGATGACCACGCGCGCGCGTTGCTGCTGATGCTGGAGCGCGGCGTTCCTGGCGAGACGTACAACGTTGGTCCGCGCGCGGAGCGCAGCAACATCGAGGTGGTGGAGCGCGTGTGCGATCTGCTCGATGCGCATGCGCAGAATTCGCGGTCGCGTCGTGATCTCATCACCTTCGTGACGGACCGCCCCGGCCACGATCGCCGCTACGCGATTGATCCGTCGAAGATCGAGACCGAACTCGGCCGGCGGCCGCAGGTATCGTTCGAGGAAGGCCTCGCACAGACCGTGCGCTGGTATCTCGACAACGACTGGTGGTGGCGACCGCTCCGCGCGGCGGGCCACGGCGCAGCGCGTCTCGGCCTGGGCGAAACGCCGTGACGGTGCTGGTCATCGGCGGCGTGGGCGGCATGCTCGCGGGTGCTCTCGCGGCGTTGCCGGATGTGATCGCGGCCGGACGTCCGGTAGCGGATCTCGCCGATGAAGGAACACTCGCTGCGACGCTGGACCGCCATGCGCCGCGCGCGGTCATCTGCGCAGGAGCATTTACGGATGTGGACGGCGCGGAGACCGCCGAAGTGGAAGCGATGCACATCAACGCCGACGGCCCCGGCGCACTCGCACGTCTTTGCGCAACGCGCGGCACGCCTCTGGTGCATGTATCAACGGATTATGTGTTCGACGGCTCGAAGGTCGCTCCGTGGGTCGAGACCGATTTCGTCGCGCCGCTCAACGCCTACGGACGATCGAAGCTTGCCGGCGAAGCCGCCGTCGCCGCAGCAGGTGGACGTCACGCTATCGTGCGCGCGTCATGGGTTCATGCAGCGCACGGCAAGAATTTCGTGCGAACCATGTTGCGCGCCGCACGCGCGCGCACCGCGTTGCGCGTGGTCGATGACCAGCACGGCGCGCCGACGTACGCGCCGCACCTCGCCGCTGCGCTCCTGAAGATCGCCGACACGCTTTCGTCCTCCACGGATGATGCGCATGTGGGCGTCTTTCACGCACCTCCTGCAGGCGCGTGTACATGGCGACGCTTCGCCGAGGCCATCTTCGAGGGATCGCAGGCGCGACGCGGGCCCTATGCGACCGTGGAACCGATTGCGACAGCGGAATATCCGACGCCCGCGCGCCGTCCGGCGAACTCCGTGCTCGACGGCGCCAAGCTGCAGGGCGTCTATGGCATCGCGCTGCCACACTGGCGTGAAGGTCTCGACGCGTGTCTCGACGCGCTTGCCGCGGACGGATGGAAAGTCGACTGAGGAATTTTCATGCAAAGCATCGCCCCGTTCCTCATGTTCGTCGGCGCGCAGCATGGTCGTTGCGCCGAGGCGGTGCAGTTCTACGTCACGCTGTTCGACGGCGAGATCGAGGGGATGGACTTCCACGATCCGGGCGGTCTTGAGCCCGCAGGCACCGTGCGCGGCGCGCGTTTCACCATCAACGGCGTGGCTCACATGGCGATGGACAGCGGCCATCCGCACGCCTTCGACTTTACGCCCGCCTTCTCTTTCTTCATCGAATGCGACGATGAAGGAGAGCAGAAGCGCATTCACGACGCGCTGCTCGACGGCGGCGAAGCGCTCATGCCGCTCGACAACTACGGATTCAGCACCGCGTTTGCGTGGGTGAAGGATCGCTACGGCGTGAGCTGGCAGCTCAACCTGCCATGATGTTCACGGCGTGTAGGCGAAGGGCGAGTCGAACTGCGCGAATGGCGCCCACTTGCGGTCCCGTTCCGAGAGGATCGCATCCTCCGCCTTCACCGGCCATTCGATGCCGAGAGCGGGATCGTCCCAGCACAGACCGCCTTCGAGCTGCGGCTCCCAGTAGGCGGACGCCTTGTAGGTGAAGCTCGTTTCCGGCTCGAGCGTGCAGACGCCGTGCGCGAAACCTGCGGGTATGTAGATCTGCATCCAGTTGTCGGCGCTGAGGATGGCGCTCACGTGCTTGCCGTAGGTGGGCGACCCGCGACGCAGGTCCACCGCCACATCGAAGATCGCGCCGCGCACGACACGCACAAGCTTGGCCTGGCCTTCAGGGCTCGTCTGGAAGTGCAGCGCGCGCACGGTGCCCGCCTTGGCCGAATAAGAGTGGTTTTCCTGCAACCACGGAAAATCCACACCGAAGTCGGTCATGCCGTTCGTGCGGAACGTCTCGGAGAGGAAGCCGCGATGATCCTCGAACTTCGGCGGCGTCATCACCAGCACGTCGGGAATGGCCAGCCTTGAGATGTCCATGGGAATGCGCCCCGCCTCGTTATCTGCGGCGGCGTTGATCACGCCTCACGCACGCGCTGTCAAAGGTCTCTGTCAGCGGCCGGTTTCAGCCGGCGACGCGGCGCACTTGCCGATGCCCGAGTCCGGCATGCCGGTCGCAACTTCCGCGAGCGCCGTCGCGAACGCGCCATCCGCCGCCGCCTGTACGCAGCTGTCGACGATCACGCGCTGCTGCAAGGCGACGGGCAACGCCCGCCAGGCCCGAGCGGCGGCTTCGAGACGCCACACGGCGCCTTCGCGCGACACCGGCGCCGCGTAGCTGCGCGTGACGGAGTCGACGGCGCCTTGCGTGACCGCACCGCCCGCGCGGGAAATGTCGATGAGCGCGGTCAGCGCGTCGGCGCTCGCGTTCTGGGGGCTCTGCGCGTGCGCTTCGGCGGCTGCACGGCTTGCCGCACCGAGCAAGGGTGCGGAGACCTCGTCGATTTGCGCGGTGGTGGCCTGCAGGTAGTAAAGGCGCGCGGCGCGCGCGTGCGTGCGTGCGTCCTTCGGCGCGGCCTTCACTGCATCCTCGATGACGATCAGCGCCTGTGAGAGCGCTGCATCCCGCTCCATGCCTCTCGGCAAGGCTTCGGCGCG
>JAWXBS010000035.1:0-6450 GCA_034440275.1 Alphaproteobacteria bacterium | reverse complement strand
GCGATGGGCCCGTTCGCCCCACGCAAGATCGAGAAGGCCGGGCCGTACGAGCACTGCTCGATCCTGAAGATGATCGAGTGGCGCTGGGGTCTGCAGCCGATGACGCTGCGGGACCGCTACGCGAAGAACCTCGCCGACGCGCTCGACTTCACCACGCGGCGCGCGGCGGTGACGTTGCCGCCGTTCACCGCACCACCCCCGATGGTGGCGCCCGCCTGCGGGCAGAGTACCTGAAGCCATTCTCGCCCGAACGCGGGCGAGCAGACTTCGGGGGGTTGGCCGCCGCCGCTCGCTACGCGTGGGCCCCGCTGCTGGCCCGCACCGACGAAGCGTTTCCGCTTCGCTGTTCACGTTGCGGCGCCGACATCCAACGTGGGCGTCACTCGCGCTTGTCGCGCCACGCGAGCGCCGCCTGCAGTCCCTGCTCGCGCCTGATCCGGTCGAACTCCGCACGTTCGGTTCCGCCTGCCGCCTCGATGTAGATGTCGAGCTCCAGCGCGGAGGCGAGCGCTTCGCGCAACCCCATCGCATCGAAGCTGCGGTTGATCGCGAGCTTCGTGAGTCGCACGGCGTTCGGCGCGGCACTCGCCATCGCGCGCGCGATCGTCAGCGCTTTCTCCATCTCGCCGCCGTCGGGCACGACGTGGTTGACGATGCCGAGCGCCAGCGCGCGCTCGGCCGAGAGTTGGTCGTCGCCGGTGAGCAGCAATTCTTTCGCTGCCTTGGGCCCGGCGATCCACGGCAGCAGCAGCGCGACGGCGCCCGAGCCGAACTTCACCTCTGGCGCGCCGAACTTCGTCGACTGCGCGGCAACGGTTACGTCGCAGGCGAGCGACAGTTCGAACGCGCCGCCGATGCAATAGCCGTGCACGACGGCGATCGTCGGCTTGGGGCAATGCCAGAAGCCCATGATGAAATCGAAGTCGGCTTCCAGCATCGCGCGCCATTCGACGAGGCCGCGCTGCCCCGCGGTGGCCGCGCCGGCCTTCAAGTCGAAGCCCGCCGAGAACGCGCGCCCGGCGCCGCGCACGACGATCACGCAGACGCGATCGTCGGCCGAAAGCTCGGCGAGCGCCGCCTGCGCCTCCCGGACCAGTACGCCGTCGAATGCATTGAGCACCTTGGGCCGGTTGAACGTCAGCACGGCGATGCGGTCGTCGATGTCGACGTTCAGCGTTTCGTAGCTCACGGTTCGATGCTCCGGCAATGCGCGTTCACTGGATTCCCTTCGTGCTTCGCACTCCTATATTCGCCTTTGGGGCGCCCCGGCGGGCTCATGATAGTCCGAGCCGGTCGAGCGCGCGGTACGCTGCAATCGTCGACGCGATGCCCAATGCCTTGAAGGCGTGGAACGGAATCGGGCGCACCGGCGACAACGGCAGCACCGGGTCGTATTCGGGATCGGTGGCGAGGCGCGCGAGCTCGGCGCCCATCGCGCTCTGCCATGCGACGCCGCGACCCTGACAGCCGATGGCGACCAGCAGGCCCGGATGTGGCCGGTGCAAGCGCGGCACGTAGTCCACATGCATCGCCACGCGCCCGCCCCACGCATGCGTAAACGGAATGTCGGCGAGCGCGGGGAAATGCCGGCGCACGTCGCCGGCGAGATGTGCCCAGTCGCTTGCCGGATCGGGATCGCGGATCGGGCCGCGGCCACCCATCAGCAGGCGGCCGGCATCGTCGAGGCGCCAGTAGCGGATCACGCGCCGCGTATCGGAGAGCGTCTCGCCGTGCGGCAGCAATGTCGGGCGCAATGACGCCGGGATCGGCGCAGTGGCGATCTGCAGCGAGTTGAGCGCGACGATCGAATGCGCAAGGCTCGGGACGAGCCCGTCCGTGTACGCGTTGGTCGCGAGCACCACGGTCTCCGCGCGAATGCTCGCGCCGTTCGCGGTGATCGCGGTCCAGCCGTCGCGGGCGGGATTGAGTGCGACGATGCGCGCGCCGCGGTACACGCGTGCGCCGACCTGCTGCGCGGCGCGCGCCAGCTCGCGCGCATACGACAGCGGCTGCAGCGCGCCGCCACGATAATCGACGAACGCGCCGAGATAGATGTCGGTGCCCGCGATCGATGCGGTCCCGGCGGCGTCGAGGTATTCGACCGGCGCGCCGCGCTTGGTCCAATCGTCGACGCGTCGCCGCGCACGCGCCGCCGCCTTCTGCGAATGGATGCCCTGGACCCACGGAGCGCGCCGCGCGCCGCAATCAAGCTTGTGCCGCCCGATCAAATCGAACACGAAGTCGGCGGTCGCCGCGCCGAAGCGCCAGATACGCTCGCCGCGCTCGCGGCCAAACATCGCTTCGAGCTCGCCCGGATCGTATTTGAGACCGGGAATGACTTGACCGCCGTTGCGGCCCGAGGCGCCCCATCCCGGTGCCTCGGCCTCGGCGACGACCACGTCCGCGCCGGCTTGCGCGAGATGCAGCGCCGCCGAGAGCCCGAGATAGCCCGCACCGACGACGAGCACTTTCGCTTCATGCGCGCCTTCGAGCTGCGGCACCGGCGGCGCGGCGACCGCCGTCTCCTCCCATACGTTGGCGAGACGCAATGGAGGCGGCAGCACGCTCGAACGCATCGCGCTCAATAGCTGGGCGGCGTGATGGCCCAGATCACCTCGGCTTCCTCGGTGTCCGGATTGAGATAGCGGTGCGCGAGCGTGCTGGGAAAGCCGAAGCTGTCGCCGGCTTCGAGCAGGAACATCTTGCCGTCGACCCAAAGCTCCAGCTTGCCGCGGATGACGACCCCCGCCTCCTCGCCGTCGTGAGTGTAAGGCGCGGGGCCCGACGACGCACCCGGCGGAAAGCGGCTCGACAGCAACTCGAGCTGTCCCGTCAGCGAGGGACTCAGCAGTTCATCGACGATGCCCGCGGAGAAATCCAGCCGGCGCCTCCGCGTGCGGCGGACGACGAAATCGCGCTCGGCGGGCGGGATCTCGCCCAAGTCGAAGAACCAGCTGATCGTCACACCCAGCGCGCGGCTGATCGCGTGCAGCGCATTGATCGAGGGCGTCGAAAGATCGCGTTCGAGGAGACTCAAATAACCGACCGACAGGCCGGTCTTGTCGCCCAGCACGGCGAGTGTGTAGCCGCGTGCCTTGCGCAGCCCGCGAATCTCGCGCCCGAGGCGGCGCACGGGCTCGATGGCGGGCGTGGCCGCCGGCTTGGCTTTCGACTTCCCTAGGGGCTCGGCGGCAACGGCGAGCTTGCGCGAAGTCGCCGCTGGCGCGGGCTGTGCGGGACGCAGACGGGTGCTCGATTCAGACATTTACTTTGAGTAAAATTTTGGTGCCTATTTTTATATTGACGAAAAATTTCAGCCAGTATAAGTTGGCGCACCTTGCCCGCGCAACACCCGCGGCGGAGATTCTCGATGGCCGAGCGTTACGACGCAATCATCCTGGGTGGCGGCCACAATGGGCTCACCTGCGGCGCATACCTCGCGCGCGCCGGGTTGCGCACCGTGGTGCTGGAGCGCCGGCATGTGATCGGCGGCGCCGCGGTAACGGAGGAGATCATCCCCGGCTTCAGGTTCAGCGTGTTTTCCTACCTGATGAGCCTGCTGCATCCCAAGGTGATTGCTGACTTCGAGTTGGAGAACCACGGCTTCGAAGTCCTGCCGGCCACCGACATGTTCGGCCCGATCCCCGGCCGCAACTACATCTTGTTCAGCGACTCGGTAGAAAAGACGCAGGCGAGCTTCGCGCGATTTTCGAAGAAGGACGCCCAAGCCTATCCCGAGTTTGACCGCTACCTGATGGAGTCGGTCAGGATCCTGCGCAAAGTGCTGCTCGACACGCCACCCGATCCGTCGTGTCGCGACTGGAAATCGTTCAAGCAGACCGCCGCGTTCCTGTGGAAATACCGGCGTGTCCGCGGCAAACTGTATCGCCTCATCGATCTCTTCACGATGAGCGCCGACGACTACCTGTCCGAATGGTTCGAGAGCACGCACGTGAAGGCGGTGCTCGCCTATTACTGCGGCATCGGCACTTTTGTCGGGCCTAAAAGCCCCGGTTCCGCCTACGTCGTCACGCATCACCTGATGGGCGAGCACGCGGGCGCGGGCGGCTGGGGCTTCATCCGCGGCGGCATGGGCACGATCTCGCAGGCGATCGCGAGCTACGGCCGGTCGAAAGGGCTCGAGATCCGCACCAACGCCGAAGTGATCGGCATCGACACCAGCGACGGCAGGACGACCGGCGTGACGCTCGCCGACGGCACCCGCATCGAGGCGCCCGTCGTCGCGAGCAACGTCAGCGCGAAGCTCACCTTCCTCGAGTTCCTGCCGCGCGCGTCGCTGCCAGCCGAGTTCGTCCGTGACATCGAGGGCTACCGCACCTACTCCACGGCATTCAAGATCAACATCGCCTGCGAAAGGCTGCCCCAGTTCGCCGCGTTCGACGCGACAGCATGCGGCTTCGAATACCCGACGTACACGCACATCGGGCCCACGATCGAGTACCTCGAGCGCGCCTACGAAGACGCGAAGCGCGGCGAATGGTCACGCGATCCGTTCGTCACCGCGGTGATGCCGAGCCATGTCGACGACACGATCAGCCCGCCCGGCAAGCACGTCGTGCATCTGTTCGGCGGTCACGCACCGTACACGCTCGCCGACGGCGACTGGGCCACGCGCAAGGACGCATTCGCGAACAACGTGCTGCGCATCGTCGACGAGCACGCGCCGGGATTCTCGGACGGCATCATCGGCATGCAGGTGCTGACGCCGCCCGATATCGAGGCGATCATCGGCTCGCCGCACGGCCACATCTTTCACGGCGAATTGCAGGTCGATCAACTCTTTTTCGCCCGCCCCGCGCCGCACTACGCGGACTACCGCAGCCCGATCCGCGGGCTGTATCAATGCGGCGCGTCGGCGCATCCGGGAGGCGGCGTGGGGGGGGTCGTCGGCCACAATGCGGCGCGCGAAATTCTGAAGGATCTGCACAAGTGAATGCAGTGGCCTACCGGCTCGGTGCCGCGGCGCTCGTCGCGCCGGCCGTGCTCATTGCGGCGTTCGCGTTCCTGGTGCCGCTCGCGCGCCTCCTGGGCTTGAGCTTCTCCGCGCAGGCCGGCCCGTTTGCCGCGTATGCGCAGCTCCTCGGCGACGACATCTACGCCCGCGTGTTCCTCAATACCTTCGTGATCGCCGTCGTCGTTACGGTGACGGCATTGCTCATCGCATTCCCGGTCGCGTTCGCGCTGACGCGCCTCTCGCGCACGTGGCGGGGCATCGTCTTCGCCTGTGTGCTGCTGCCGCTTTGGATCAGTGTGCTCGTTCGCACGTTTTCGTGGATGCTGCTGCTGGAGCGCAACGGCCCGATCAACCGCTTCGTCGTCGCGAGCGGACTCTCGGATCAGCCGCTGTCGCTGCTGTTCAATCACACCGCCGTGCTGATCGGCATGGTGCACGTGCTGCTGCCCTACTCGGTGCTGCCGCTCTACGCGGCGCTGGTCCGCATCGATCCCGGTCTGCTGCGCGCGAGCGAAGGCCTCGGCGCAACCGCATTCACCACGTTCGTCCGCGTGGTGTTCCCGTTGTCGCTGCGCGGCGTCGCGACCGCGGCGACGTTCACGTTCCTGTTGGCGCTGGGCTTCTTCATCACGCCGGCGCTGCTCGGCGGCGCGTCCAGTCTCACACTGTCGATGTTGATCGACGGCTTCGTCAGCGAGCGCCTCGACTGGCCGCTCGCCGCGGCCGCGTCGGTGGTGCTGCTCGCGGCGGCGCTCGCGGTCGTCGCCATCGCCGGGCGCTTCATCTCCATCGGCAGCATCGCCAAGGTGCATCGGTGATCGGGCGCCTTTCACTCAACGGCTTCGTCGCGCTGATCGCGGCGTTTCTGGTCCTGCCGATCATGGCGATCGTGCCTGCGGCCTTCAGCGCGCAGAGCTTCATCCGGCTGCCGCCCGAGACGTGGTCGCTGCGCTGGTGGGGCACCTTCTTCAACGATGCGTCGTGGCGCCTGACGCTGCTCGCAAGCCTCGAGGTCGCGGCGATCACTACGGTCGTCTCCGTGCTGGCGGGAACGGCGGCCGCGCTCGGCATCGCCCGTTGCGGCGCGCGCAGCCGCGCAGTGCTGACGGGCCTCTTCCTCGGCCCTGTCGTGACACCCGCGATCGTGCTTGCGGTAGCGATGTACAGCATGGCGCGGGCAACAGGCCTCGTCGGCACGCTGACGGCGCTGGTGGTCGCGCACACGGTACTGGCGCTGCCCTTCGTCGTGCTCAACGTCGGCGTGTCGCTCGACGGGCTTGACCGTCGCTTGCAACTCGCCGCTGCCGGGCTGGGCGCCGGCGACTTCCACATCTTCCGCACGGTGACGCTGCCGCTGATCCTGCCGGGTGTGGTCGGCGGTGCGGTGTTCGCGTTCGTCACGTCGTTCGACGAGGTCGTGCTGTCGATCTTCCTCGCGGGCCCCACGGTCAAGACGCTGCCGGTGCGCATCTGGG
>JAWXBS010000034.1:0-3911 GCA_034440275.1 Alphaproteobacteria bacterium | reverse complement strand
GCACGCAGTTCCTGGACAAGCTCTCGAAGAACGACGCCGAGACGATCCAGCAGGGCTGGCAGCGGCACTATTTCAAGGGCGAGGTCGTCGCCGGCGACGGGCGCCCCGAGGGACACGCTCACGTGAATCGCCGCCGGATGAAAGCGCCAAGGAAGGCGGAGCCGGGGGAGTAAGGCCTCCATTTTCCGCGAGTGGGAGCGCGGGCCCCAGAATCCATTTGGGGCCCGCCCAGCAGTCGTGACGCCAGACTCCGAAGAATCTCGCGCGCTTTATCCAAACATGCGGGCCATAGGCCCGCGCTCCTGTTTCGCTGGTCATGACGTGTCTGCAGCTTCGGCGGCGGGTGCGAGAGCGTTCGTGCTCAGAGCAATCGTCACGGCGATCACCGCGACGACAGCGCCGGGCGCGACTCCGCGTTTGGGCAGGCGCGCGATGGCGCACTTCACCACTTTGTCGAAATTCGCCAGCGCATCGCGCATGTCGCGGAGCGTGCGCAGCGGAATCCCCCGCGTGTAGATGCGCAGCAGGCGGGCGTGTCGGCGCTGATAGCCTGCAATGCCGTGCGGCCGTCGCGTGAAACTCGGACGATCTCGCCGGAAGGTCATGCGCGAGCACATACCGAGAAAGATCAGCACGCGGATGTCGCGGCGGGCCTTCCGGATTTCATCCTGGAAATCGAGACGCAGGATGCGCGGCAAGCGCACGCGGGTTGCGACCCAGGCCAGAACCTGGAGCAGCCACAGATGCAGTTCGCGCGCGGCGGTCGCGTAGGCGGCGCGGCGGTGACGTAACGGTCGGACGACTTGCATCTGGCTCTCCTCTTCGTGGCGACCGGACCATCCGAACGCGACGTGGGAGGAGTGTCAGTGAGGCCGCGACCCGGTCGGATTGTTTTGCTGAAAAAAGTGCAGTTCGTACCGCCGACTTCAGCCGGCATCATGCGCGCCAAGGGAACTGTTTGGCCGGCTGAAGCCGGCGGTACTGGAAAGCGAGGTATGAAGGACCCCGCAGTCCCCCTAATTTTCGGCAACGTTCCCCTCGCGAGAGAGAAGCGGAATGTGCTGTAGTCCTCGCAACGACAAACGAGGAGACGACCATGGCGCGCATTCCGTACTTCGATCCTACCGCCGCGACGGGCCGCGCGAAGGACTGGTACGGGCGTCTGCCGCCGCTGAACATCTTCCGCATGATGGGCCATTCGGGCGAACTGCTCGACGGCTTCGTGCGGCTCGGCAACCAGATCCTCGCCTTCACCAAGCTCGACCCCGTGTTGCGGGAAATCGCCATCGTGCGCGTGGGCGTGTTGTCGAACGCCAAGTACGAGGTGTTCCAGCACGAGCGCATCAGCCGTCAGGTCGGCATGTCGGAAGACAAGATCGCCGCGATCCATGAGGGCCCGGAAGCAGCGGCGTTCAACGATATCGAGAAAATGGTGATGCGCTTCACCGACGACGTCGTGAAGAATGTCCGCGCGTCGGACGCGACGTACAAGCCGCTCGCCGAGCGCCTGTCGCATCAGGAAATGCAGGAGCTCACCATCACCGTCGGCTACTACATGATGGTGTCGCGCTTCCTCGAAACCTTCGACGTCGACATTGAAGATGCGCCAGTGAAGATAAAGGTCGGGGAGAGCTGAACATGGCCGATGACGAGGAACGCCCGCTGCCGCTGGAGTCGCGCGGCGAGGCGCCGGGACGCGGCCGCCTGGCGGGCCGACGCGTGTTGGTGGTCGGCGGCGGACAGCGCACCGTGGACCCGGCCACTGACAGTGTCGGCAACGGACGCGCCATGTCGGTGCTTTTTGCGCGCGAAGGCGCAAGCGTGGCGGTGGCGGACAAATCCCGCGCGGCGGCGGCTGCGACGGCGGCGCTGATCGGCCCCGATGCCGTGGTGATCGAAGCCGACATTGCCTCCCCGGACTCGATCACGCGCATGATCGCGGAGGCGGTCGACAAGCTCGACGGCCTTGATGCGCTGGCATTGAATGTGGGCGTGGGCGTCGGCGCGCTGGGTCTCGAAGGCGCAAACGCCGACGACTGGGACACGACGCTCGCGATTAATCTGCGCGGGCCCATGCTGTGCTGTCGAGCGGCGCTGCCGCACATGACCGATGGCGGCGCCATCGTCTTCATCTCGTCGATTGCGGGGCTGAAGCCCGGCTCGCGTCTGCCGGCCTACGATGCGTCCAAGAGCGCGCTGCACGCGCTGATGCGCCATGTCGCGTTCGAGGGCGCTCGGCGTGGCGTGCGCGCGAATGTGGTGTGTCCGGGCCTGATGGATACCCCGCTCGGTCGCGCCGCGACGCAGGGGCGGCCTTCGCGCGGGCGCACGCCGACCCCGCTCGGACGGCAGGGCACGGGTTGGGAGACGGCCTATGCCGCGCTTTTCTTGATCAGCGACGAGAGCGCCTATGTGGACGGGCAGATTCTCGCCGTCGATGGCGGACTGTCCGCGTTGAGCTGAGGGGCATCCGATGAGCAAAGCCGCGCGTAGCACGACATCGGAGAACGCCATGCTCGACTTCGCCACCTTCGAACGCGCCGTGACGCCCAACGCGTTCCTCGTCTGCACGCCGGAGATCTGCCGCGCGACAAACGCCGACATTCCCTCACCTGTCTTCGCCGCGAGCGCGGACAAGGTGCGCGCCGCGCGCACAGCGCTGGTTCCGGGGGCCAGGTTCGCGGAAGACGGGCAGGGCGTGCACGCAAAATACGTCGCGACAACCGCGCTGCTGCGCTTCAAGGACGACGTGGACGTCCTGATCGTGCCGCTGGGCCCGGAGAGTTCGACGATCGCGGTTTATTCGCGCTCGCGCGTCGGCATCAGCGACATGGGCACGAATGGCCGGCGCGTGCGCAAGCTCATCGCCGATCTCGAAGCCCGGCTGAAGGCCTAGTTGACCCGCAGCGTGCGCGGCGCGGGATCGACGGCGGCGGGGCCTTGTTGGCGCAACTCCAGGATCGCGAGGCCGCGCTCGATGGAGCCGTCCTGACGGAAGCGGAAGACGCCGTCCGCGCCGCTGAAACCTTCGGCGCGTTCCAGCACAGCGCGGCTCAGCGTGTCCTGACGGTTCGACTTCGCCGCGTCGATGGCGAGCATGACGCCGTCATAGCCGAGGCTCGCAATGCGCGACGGCGCGCGGTTGAACGCGGTGCGGTAGCGCTGTTCGAAATCGGCGCGCACGGCGGGATCGGGCGAAGCGAACCAGCCGCCCGCAAGCGTAGGCTCGCGTTGCGCGTCGCCGCCGGCCCAGGCGCCGGTGCCGAGGAGTTTCACCTGCCCCATGTTCACGCCGCCGATGAGGAGGGCGGGGCCCGTCGCGCGCAGCACGGAGCCGCTCTCCGCGATCAGGATCGCCTGAACCGGCGTGCGGCGCAGCTGCGTGGCGAGCGCGCGCGCGGCAGTGGCGGCGTCACGATCGGTGCGGGTGTAGAATTGTGTGACGCCGACGGTGGCGCCGCGCGCGGCGGCTTCTGCCCGCAGGGCTGCTTCGACACGGCGTCCGTAATCATTCTCCGGCGCGAGCAGCGCGTAGCTGCGCAATCCCTTCGACACGGAGAAGTCGATGATGCGGCGCACATCTTCTTCCAGCGGCAGCGAGAGAATGTAGACGCCGTTGCCGGCGATGGTGCGGTCCGACGAGAAGCCGACGACCGGCACATTGCGTTCGCGCGCGACTTGCGCAGCGCCCGCGACGGTCTCGCGTTCCACTGGGCCGAGGATGACGTCGGCGCCGTCGCGCAGGAGCAGGCGGGCGGCCTCGGCGGCGGACGCGGCGGTCGCGCCGCTGTCGCGCGGGATCAGCAGGGTTCCGGGATCGCCATAGGTGAAGACCGCGAGTTCGGCGGCCTGGTAGAGCGCGCCCGCCTCGGCCGGGCGGCTGGCGAAGGGCAGGAGCAGGCCGATGCGCG
>JAWXBS010000033.1:0-26454 GCA_034440275.1 Alphaproteobacteria bacterium | reverse complement strand
GTCCGCGTCCCCGTGACCGTTTCGCGCCAGCATGTCACCGGGCCTTTATCGGACCCATGCACAGTCAGGCCGACGCGCGTGCAGGTCTGCGCTGTTCATCGCAGATCCCCCGAACTCCGCTGCGTTGTGTACGGGGTACTGGAAGGCCCCCCGGCACAGCGGCATTTCACGCTCGATCACCACACAACCGCGCCGACAGAACAGGGTACCGACTGCCTCCCTGCGGAAGTGATGCCGCAACAAAGGAACAAAAGCGGAACAAGTCAACCCCTCTCCCGTCCGCGGGAGAGGGGTGCTTGCTACGGTCAGCGGTTCGGGCGACGCGCGGGGCGCGGGCTCGGACTGTTGGACCAGACTTCGTTGCCCTTGCGGTCGCGACGGTCCTCGCGGCCTTCGCCGGCGGGACGTTCGGCGCGCGGCGCGCGTTCGGGCGGGCGATCACCATGCGACCGATCAGCGGTGCTGCGTTCCTTGTTCTGCATCGGCGCGCGCTTGGTACGGCGCGCGTCACGAGAGGGCTTGCGCGCCGCATTGCTGCGCGGTTCCGTCGAACGATCGCCCGGCACGCGCGGCGCCGGAGTCGCGAGGCTGAACTGGTGCTCGAGCACCGGCACGGCCTGCTTGGTCAGACGCTCGATGCCGCGGAGATTGTCGCGTTCGTCGGGTGCGCAGAACGAGATGGCCGCGCCCGTCTCCCCCGCCCGCGCCGTGCGGCCGATGCGGTGGACGTATTGTTCCGGCACGTCCGGCAGATCGAAGTTGATGACGTGGCTGACATTGTCGACGTCGATGCCGCGCGCGGCGATTTCCGTCGCCACGAGAAGCCGCGCCTTGCCGCGCTTGAACGCTTCGAGCGCGCGCTCGCGTTGGCCTTGGCTCTTGTTGCCGTGGATCGCTTCAGCCGGAATGCCCGCCGCTTCGAGACGCTTCACGACGCGATCGGCGCCGTGCTTGGTGCGCGTGAAGACCAGCGCGCGGGTGATCGACCTGTCGCCGAGAATGCTGTGCAGCAGATCCTGCTTGCGCGAGGATTCCACGTGAATGACCGCCTGCTCGACGCGCTCGGCGGTCGAGGACACAGGCGCCACGGCGACCTGCACCGGATCGGTGAGGAACTTCGCCGCAAGCTCGGCGATCGGCGGCGGCATGGTGGCGGAGAAGAACACCGTCTGCCGCTTGGCGGGCACCAGTTGCGAGATGCGCTTCAGCGCGTGGATGAAGCCGAGATCGAGCATGTGGTCGGCTTCGTCGAGGACGAGGATTTCCACCTGGTCGAGGCGGCACTTCTTCTGTTCGATGAGATCGAGAAGGCGGCCGGGCGTGGCGACGAGCACGTCGACGCCGCGTTCCAGCGCCTTGATCTGGCGACCGATCGGCACGCCGCCGAAGACGACGGCGCAGCCGATATTGGAAAACTTGCCGTAGGTGCGGAAGCTCTCTTCGATCTGCGCAGCGAGTTCACGCGTCGGCGCGAGCACGAGGACGCGGCAGGCGCGCGCGCCGGCGCCTTTGTGGTTGGCCACGAGACGATCGATGATGGGGAGTGCGAAAGCGGCGGTCTTGCCGGTGCCCGTCTGGGCGAGGCCGACGACGTCGCGGCCGGCGAGCACGGGGGCGATGGCCTGCGCCTGGATCGGCGTGGGCGTCTCATAGCCTTCAGCCGCGAGCGCCTTCAAAATCGGCGCGCTGAGGCCGAGGTCGGTAAATTTGGTCAAGGAGTGGGTACTTTCAGAACGCGCGCCGACGGGTGCTGGTGTCGCACAGACAGGGCGGGCGGGAAGCGGAGCGCGGCGACGGCGATGAGCGGTTCAGAAAACCGAACGTCGATGGTTGCGCTTCGAGGGGACCGCGTCCGCGAGAAAGCAGCGTTGCTGCAGGTGCGAACGGTCGCTGAAGCGAGGTATGCGGGATGGAGGTGAACAAGTCAACAACGCGCCGCGCCACACCTGTGACTGCGGTCGCATCGGGCATCGCATCGAACGGCCAGTTTAAGGCGGTTGCGCGCCGTGCTATGCGCAAAACAGGCAGTCGCCGCATGCAAGGATGCGGTGCGAATGGGGAGTTCGAGATGTCGATGAAGATGACGATCCTGGCCGTCGCGGCGGCGACCGCCATGACGTGCGCCACGGCCGCCGCGCAGCCGAAGGCGGCGGAAAGCACCACGCCCGACGTGCCGCGCTGCGCGCGCAGCCTCGGCAGCGTGTCCATCCAGAACGGCGATACGGCAGGCTGGAGTCACTATCGCCTGCAACCGCCGGCGGCGTTGCTGAAGGTCGTCATCCAGCGCTCGGGCTGCTTCACGGTCGTCGAACGCGGCGCGGGACTCGACGCGGCCGTGCGCGAACGCGATCTCGCGGGCGGCGGCAATCTGCAGCGCGGCTCCAATGTCGGCGGCGGACAGATCCGCGCGGCGGATTATGTGCTGCTCGCCGACGTGATCGCGAAGGACAACAATTCGAGCGGCGGCGGCGTGGGCGCAGCAGTCGGCGGTCTGGTGGGCGGACGCTTCGGCGCGGCCGTTGGCGGCGCGAGCGTGCGCAACCAGAACGCCCAGGCGATGCTGTCGCTGACCAATGTGCGCACGACCGAGAGCTTCTCCACCGAAGGCAACGCGACGAACCGCAACATCCGCTTCGGCGGCGGCGGGTGGCTCGGCGTCGGAGGCGCAGCTCTGGGCGGCTACACCGACACAGACATCGGTCGCGTGATCACGGTCGCTTTCATCGACGCCTACAGCGCGTTGGTCGTGCAGGCGGGCGGCGTGGTCTCGGGCAACGCTGCGGCAGACGCACCGCGCGCAACGGTCGTCACCACCGAGGCGACCCCCTTGCGCAGCGGACCGAACATCTCCGGCTCGCTGATGCGCACGCTGCCGGTGGGCGCCATGGTCTACCCCCTCGGCGAACGTCAGGGCATGTACTGGAAGGTCGCCGACGAGAACGACAACGAAGGCTGGGTGAACAACGGCACGCTGCAGCCCAAGCGCTGATCCCAGGCAGTTTCGACAACAAGGCCGCGGGTGCCGCAAGCGCTCGCGGCCTTTTCATTCCACCCGGCGTTCAGGGCATCGGCGGGCTACCCGTCGCCGAAGTACTCCTGCACCTTTTGCTCAAGCGACTTCAGATTCTCGTCCACCCAGCGTTGCGCCAGCCCCGGCACGATGGAGTCGAAGTGGATATGCGGACGTACGCGCATGCCGCAAATCTTGCCGAAATAGTCTTCGAAGAGGGTCCTCATGGAGACCCATGCACCCTGCTCATTGAGCCACGTCGCCGAGGAACCCGAGGCGCTGACGTGGATGAGTTGACGATCGGTCAGCAACGGGCCGCGACCGCCGCCGTGCAGCTCCGCATAGCCGAAGCCCACGCCGAACACCCTTTCGATGTAGCCTTTCACGATCGCGGGAGGCGCGTTGAACCACAGCGGATAGACGAACGCGAACACGTCGACATCCTGCAGCATCTGCCGCTCGGCCACGACATCGGCAGCCGGCGTCCAGCCTTCGCGGCCCGGCATTTCAGTGCGTTTGAGTCGCGGGTCGAAATCCATGCGGTAGAGATCCCGCATCAGAAACTCGTGCCCCAGCGCCGATACCGCCGCGCCATAGGTTTGCGCAAGCGCCATCGTGAAGCTCGTCTGGTCCGGGTGACCGACAATGATGGCGTGCTTCATTGTACAACCGGGAAGAGCACCGAGACACGCACACCCTGATCGGCCTCCACGCAACCGAAGTTCAGTTCGCCTCCGATCTGCCGGACGAACGACAACACTATTTTCATGCCAAGCCCCTTGCTGGCCGCTGGAGCGAAGGTATCGGGAAGGCATCGCCCGCTGTTGGAAACGGACAGCCGGCACATGTTGTTCCCTTCCCGGGCAAGGCGCACGGCGACGTCTCCCGCGCCGTACTTGACTGCGTTGGTGATCAGTTCGGCAACAATGAAACCGAGGGGCACGGCAGTCTCGGTCGGCAGCGTGATCTCGCACGCATCGACCTGAACGGCCTCCGCGTCCCCCTGCCCCGACAGCATGGCGGAGATGTCCTCGCAGATACCTTCGAGGTACGGCTTGAACGCCACGCCGTGCTGCGCATCCATGCTGTGCAGCCGGCGATGGACGCGTCCCATCGCAGCGACGCGCGCAGAGGCTGCCGACAATTGTCCCGCCGCTTCCGCGCATGTCGTGCACCGACCCTGCATCGCGAGCAGGCCGGACACGATTTGCAGGCTGTTGAGCAACCTGTGTTCGGATTCATCGCTGAGCAGTCTCATCTGCTGGATATGGTCGTCCCTTTCGCGCAGCAGAACGGCTTCGCGTGCGAGCGCATCCTTCAGCGCAATGACGGGACACTTCTCGCTCGCCAGCCCACATTCGCGGACGGCCGCCACGGCGCGAGCGGAGAGGTCTGCGTTTGCCGCACGCGCCACTTCGGCAGGCTTACTCGCGCTCATCATCTTGCTTTCGGGATTGAATCAGCCACGTGGCTGGGGATCTGTCGCCTCTGGCATGGAAAACCCGAGTCAAATCGACCGCATTGATCGGGATCAAGGACGGCAAACCGCCGCGCCGGTTCACGCTCGCGCCCAAACGAATAGAGCCGGCGCCTTGCGACGCCGGCTCTTGCCTTCACTTTTTTAAGCGATCTCAGTTCGCGACAGGCTTGCCGTCTTCGTCCCAGATCTCGAGCGGCGCGATGTTGAGCGTGCGCAGGCCCGCTTCGATCTTCGCGCGGTCGCCGACGACGATCCACACGAACTTCGACGGGTCGACGATTTCGCGCGCGGCGGCGTTTGCATCCGCTAGCGTGAGCGCCTTCAGGCGCGCCGGCAGGGTCGGCGTCCAGTCGAGCGGACGGCCTGCCGCCTCGGACGCCGAAAGCGTATTCAGCACCGCGCCGTTGGTTTCGAACGCACCTGGCAGCGCGCGGGTCTGGAACGTCACCGCCGTCGCGAGTTCTTCCGCTGTCACCGGACGCGACCCGACCACATCGGCGAGTTCCTTTTGCAGTTCGCGCATGCTCTCGATGGTCTTGTCGCTCTGCACCGGCGCGCTGACGATCCACGGACGTTGACCGCGCGCGTCCACGAAGGACGAGCGCACGCCGTAGGACCAGTGCTTGTCTTCACGCAGGTTCATGTTGATGCGCGAGGTGAAGGCGCCGCCGAAGCTGCGGTTCATCACTTGCTGGGCAAGCGCGCTCGGCGCCGCGGACGGCGTCGTGGCGCGACCGATCAGGATGATCGACTGCGGCGCGTTGGGGCGATCCACGAGGATGAGACGCGGCGCGCGCACGGTCGCGTTGGCGGCAGGCGCCGTGACACGCAGCGGCGTCGTCGGCGCTGTCCACCCGCGGAATGCCGTGTCGAGCGCTGCGGTCGCTTCGGCGAGCGTGAGATCGCCGACGACATAGAACGTCGCATTGTCGGGACGGATACGCTCGGCATGGAACGCGCGCATGTCGGCGCTGCCAAGGGCGCGGATCGACGCTTCCGTACCCGAGCCCGTCAGCGGCACCGCGTACGGATTGCCTTCCGGATAGAGCGCGAGCGGCATGAGCCGCGTGCCCACCGCGTTCGGGTTGGCCTTCTCCTGACGGATGCCGGCGAGCCACACCGTCTTCACGCGATCGATTTCGGCTTGCGCGAAAGCGGGATTGCGCACGACGTCGGCCATCAGCGCGAGCGAGGGCGTGAGTTTGCCCTTCAGCGCCGAGAGCGTGACCGTGCTCATTTCCAGCCCTGCGCCTGCGGACAGGCGCGCGCCGAGTTCTTCGGTTTCTTCATTGATGCGCACGGCGCTTCGTGTGGCCGTGCCTTCGTCCAGCATGCCCATGGTGAAGCTGGCCGTGCCGACGCCGCGACCGGCATCTGCGGTGTAGCCGCCGGTGAACGCCGCCTGGATTTCCACGGTGGCTGTGCCCGGACGCCGCGCCAGCACGACGCGCGCGCCGTTGGCGAGACGCCCCTGCTCGATCGCCGGGAAGACGAGGTCAGGCGTGGTCGCCACAGTCGGCGGTCCCGCTGAACGGTTCACCGTCGACGCCGTTGCAGAGAGATTGCCGAACGGGATCACGTCGACCTGGTGCCAGCCGTGCGCCATCCATTCGCGCGCCTCGTTGCGCACCTCAAGCGGCGTGGCCTCACGCAACCATTGCAGCTCCTTGCGGTAGTGACCGGGGTCGTCGGCGTAGAGCCAACCTTCCGCGAGCACGGTGATCTTGCCGCCGAAACCGCCGACACGTTCCGTACCGCGCACGAATTGCGCATAGCGACCCGTCTTCACGCGCTCGACTTCTGCAGCGGTGGGGCCGGTCGCGAGGAACTGGTTTACCACCGCATCGGCGCGCGCCATCACGTCGTCGATGGTCTGGCCTTCGGCGAGCGTCACGTCGATTTCGAGAATGCTGGTCAGCTCGAACGGCTGGAAAGACACGCTGACATTGGTTGCGACCTTCTGGTCGATCACCAGCGCCTTGTAGAGCCGCGAGGACTTGCCGCCGCCGAGCACTTCAGCGGCGATATCGAGCAGCGTCGCGTCGCGGGTTTCGCCGCCCGGCACGGTCCATGCGCGGAACGTACGCGTCTGCGGCACGCGATCACGCAGCACGTCGCGCGTGTTGCCGACCTTGATCGGGACATTGACTTCGCGACGCGTGAGCGGCGGGCCCGGATCGATCTCGCCGAAATACTTTTCGACGAGCGGACGTGCGGTCGCGGCGTCGATGTCGCCCGCGAGCGCAAGGACCGCGTTTGATGCGCCGTAGTATTCGCGGAACCACGCCTTCACGTCTTCGAGGGACGCGGCGTTGAGATCGTCCATCGAGCCGATGGTGGACCAGCGATAAGGGTGGCCTTCGGGGAAGAGACCGGCGAGCTGGGCATATTCGACGAGGCCGTAGGGCCGGTTATCGCCCTGGCGCTTTTCGTTCTGCACGACGCCGCGCTGCTCATCGAGCTTGGCCTGGTCGATCACGCCGAGAAGGTGGCCCATGCGATCGCTTTCGAGGAAGAGCGTCATGTCGAGGGCGGTCTTCGGCACGGTCTGGAAGTAGTTGGTGCGGTCGAACCAGGTGGTGCCGTTCTGGTCGGTGGCGCCGACTTGTTCGAACGGCTTGAACCATTCGCCGCGATAGTTTTCCGAGCCGTTGAACATGAGGTGTTCGAAGAGGTGCGCGAACCCGGTCTTGCCGGGGCGTTCATCGCGCGAGCCGACGCCGTACCAGATGCCGACGCCGACGACCGGCGCCTTGCGATCGGTGTGCACGACGACGCGCAGGCCGTTCTTCAGCGTGAATGTCTCGTACGGAATATTGACGTCGCCGACGGCCTGCGACGGCGTCGCTGCGCGCTGCTGCGCCTCCGCCACCTGCACGGCGCCAAACGCACCGGCGCTCAGGACAAGCGCCAGCGCCGAACTCATCATCCACTTCATCCGCAACCCCTTGTTATCGCGACGGGATCGAGCCCATCTCGTTTATCGATATGGAGGTGATAGCGGGGCGGAAGGGCGCGCGCAAAAGAAAAGAGCGACGTTTCCGCCGCTCTTTCCGCCTTTCGTCGCAATTTCGTGAGGCTTACGCCGCCTGCTTCACCTTCTCGCTGCCGTAGCGGCCGTAGAACGTCTCGCCCTTCTCGGCCATTTCGCGCAGGAGCGCGTTGGGCTTGAAGCGGTCGCCGTACTTGGCAGCGAGCGCGTCGCACTCTTCCACGAACTTCTTCACGCCGACGCCGTCGATGAGGCTCGCCGTGCCGCCGGTGTAGGGCGCAAAGCCCCAGCCGAGGATGGAGCCGATGTCGGCGTCGCGGGCGCTGGTGAGAATGCCTTCCTCAAAGCAGCGCGCCGTTTCCAGCGACTGGATGTAGAGGATGCGCTTGATGAGCTCGGCCTTGAGGTCCGGCGGGCACTCGGCGACTTTCGTCGCCACGATGTCGGTGATGCCGGGCCAGAGCTTCTTTTTCCCTTCGGCGGGATAGTCGTAGAAGCCCTTGCCGTTCTTGCGGCCGAAACGCTGCAGGTCGACGACCATCTTCTCGATGACGCCGTCAACCGGCGTGGCCTTGTAGGCGCCGCCGAGATCCTTCTTCGTCTGCTCGCGGATCTTCCACGACAGATCGAGCGCGACTTCGTCGTTCAGCGAAAGCGGGCCGACCGGCATGCCCGCCATCTTGCCGATGTTCTCAATGATCGCCGGCTTGATGCCCTCGCCGAGCATGGCGAGGCCTTCGCCGATGAAGGTGCCGACGATGCGCGAGGTGTAGAAGCCGCGGCTGTCGTTGACGACGATCGGCGTCTTCTTGATCTTCAGCACATAGTCGATGGCTTTCGCGACCGTCTCCTGCGACGTCTTCTTGCCGAGGATCAGTTCGACGAGGCCCATCTTGTCGACCGGCGAGAAGAAGTGGACGCCGATGAAGTTTTCCGGACGCACGCTTGCTTCCGCAAGGCCCGTGATCGGCAGCGTCGACGTGTTGGAGCCGAACACGGCGCCGGCAGCGAGTTGCGCTTCGGCCTGCTTGGTGACTTCCGCCTTGATCTCGCGGTTCTCGAACACGGCTTCGACGACGAAGTCCGCGCCCTTCACGTCGTCATAGCTCGTTGTCGTCTTGATGAGCGCGAGCGTGGCGTCGGCCTTTTCCTGCGTCATCTGTCCGCGCGACACGCGCTTGTCGAGCAGCTTCTTCGAGTAGGCCTTGCCCTTCTCGGCGCCTTCGATGGTGGTGTCGAGCAGCACGGTCTCGATGCCGGCCATCGCCTGCACGTAGGACACGCCGGCGCCCATGAAGCCCGCGCCGATCACGGCGACCTTCTTGATCTCGTACTTCGCGAAGCCTTCGGGGCGGTTGGCGCCCTTCGACAACTCCTGCATCGACAGAAACAGCGAGCGGATCATCGCGCGCGCCTGCGGCGTCTGCAGCGTCTTGACGAAATAGCGGCTCTCGATGCGCAGCGCCGCATCCATCGGCACCTGGATGCCTTCATAGAGGCAGCTCATGATGTGCTTCTGCGCGGGATAGTTGCCGTAGCTCTGCTTCATCAGCACGGCGTTGCCGCCGACGAAAGCCATGCCGCCGCCCGGCGAGTACGGGCCGTCCTTCACGCGGTAACCCTTCTTGTCCCACGGCTGCACGGCGTCAGGCGTTCCCTTCAGCCATTTCTTCGCCGCGCGCAGCGTCTGGCCGGGCTCGACGACATCGTTGATAAAGCCGAGCGCTTTGGCTTCCGTCGCATTCTTCGATGTGCCCTGCAGGATCATCATCGCAGCGTTCTGCACGCCGATGAGACGCGGCAAGCGTTGCGTCCCGCCGGCGCCGGGAAGCAATCCCACTTTCGATTCCGGCAGACCGAACTGGATCTTCGGATTGTCCGCCGCGACGCGGTAGTGGGTGGCGAGCGCGATCTCGAGACCGCCGCCGAGCGCGAGACCTTCGAGCGCACACGCCACCGACTTGCCGCAGGTTTCCAGCGAACGCAGCACGCGATTCATCGAGTGCGAGCCTTCAAAGGCCGCGCGCAGACGATCTTCCGCCGAGGCCGTCGACTGCGCCGCGTTCGAGCCCATCTCACCAAGATCGGCGCCGGCGCAGAAGCCGCTCGCCTTGCCCGAGGTCAGCACCGCGCCCTTGATCTTGGGATCGGTCTTGATCTGCTCCACGATCTGCGGGAGCTCCTTCATCACACCCGCCGTGATGGTGTTCATCGACCGGCCCGGCACGTCGAACGTGAAAACGGCGATGCCGTCCTCGTCGAGCTCGAACTTGAAATTTTCCATTTGTCCTCTTCCCTGTCCCGTATGCGAAAGCGCGGCGCCGACCGACGCCGCGCTTCCTCCGTTTCTCAGACGCGTTCGATCACCATCGCGGTGCCCATGCCGGCGCCAACGCACAGCGTGATCAGCGCGCGTTCCTTGTCGGCGCGTTCCAGTTCATCGACCATTGTGCCGACGATCATGCCGCCGGTCGCGCCGAGCGGGTGACCCATGGCGATGGCGCCGCCGTTGACGTTGACCTTGGCCATGTCGAGTTCGAGCGCCTGCACCCAGCGCAGCACAACCGACGCGAACGCCTCGTTCAGCTCCCAGAGATCGATGTCCTTCGTGGTCATGCCGAGCTTCTTCAGAAGCTTCGCGGTGACGAATTCCGGACCCGTGAGCATGATCGCCGGTTCGGAGCCGATCGAGGCGCCACCGAGGATCTTCGCGCGGGCTTTGAGGCCCAGCGCCTTGCCCATTTCCTTCGTGCCGATCAGCACCGCCGAGGCGCCGTCGACGATACCCGACGAATTGCCCGCGTGGTGGACGTGCATCACGTCTTCCACTTCCGGGTAGCGTTGCTTGATGACCTCGTCGAAGCCCGGCATCTGCTCGCCCTGCACCGTGAAAGCCGGCTCAAGCGAACCGAGCGATTGCATGGTGGTGTCGGGACGCATGTGTTCGTCGCGATCGAGCAGCGTGAGACCGAGCTGGTCCTTCACCGGTACGATTGACTTCTTGAAGCGGCCTTCCTTCCACGCCGCTGCTGCGCGCTGCTGCGACTGCACGGCGTATGCATCCACGTCCGTGCGGGTGAAGCCGTACTTCGTGGCGATGAGATCGGCGCCGACGCCCTGCGGCGTGAAGTAGGATTTCATCGCGATGGTCGGGTCGGTCGCCCAGGAACCGCCGGCGGCGCCCATGGGGATGCGCGACATGCTTTCCACGCCACCGCCGATGACCATGTCGGCTTCGCCCGACTTCACCTTCGCCGCCGCCATGTTGCAGGCTTCCAGACCCGACGCGCAGAAGCGGTCGATCTGCACGCCCGCGACGCTTTCGGCGTAGTCGGCGTTGATGACCGCGATGCGGGTGATGTCGCCGCCCTGCTCGCCCACCGGCGAAACGCAGCCGAAGACCACGTCGTCGACCTTGGAGGTGTCGAGATTGTTGCGGTCGCGGATCGCCTGCAGCACCTGCGTGGCGAGGCTCAGCGCCGTCACCTCATGCAGGGTGCCCGTCGACTTGCCCTTGCCACGCGGCGTGCGGACCGCGTCGAAAATGTAGGCTTCGCTCATAGTCAAACTCCAACGATTTCAATCGCCCTGCGTGGGACCGGAGGCATCCCTTGGCGCGACCCGCCTCCAAAAAAGAAGGGGGCGCGCGCCTACCATCCGCTGTCGCTCCAACCGGGCGGGCCGGAACGCGGTATTCAATCTTGTATGCGTCATGCCCGCGCCTCGACTTTCACGTCGCAGCGCAGGCTGTTGGCGATGAAGCACGCTTCATGCGCCTTGTGGTGCAATTCGTCGAGCGTTGCGGCGTCGGGAATTTGCGCGCCGCTCCACGCGCATTTCGGGCGCAACGTGATGCGCGTGAACGCGACCTTGCCGCGCTCGTCCTTGCCCATCACGCCCTCGGCTGCGTCCTCGTAGCTGTCGAGCACGAAGCCGCCCCGCCGTGCATAGTCGATGAACCACAGCATGTGGCAGGACGAGACGGACGCCACGAGCAACTCTTCCGGATCGGCGGCCTCGGCCTGCGAATACGGCGCCGGCACGTTCGCCGGGCTCGCCGAACCCGCAATCGACACGCCGCCGTCGAACGCGACCGTGTAGGCGCGCGCATATTTGTTGTCCGTGAAGACAGCATCGCCGCGCGACCAGACGACGGAGGCGGTGTAGGCGCTCAACTCTACAGCGTCCTCGCGATCAGCACTTTCATGACTTCGTTCGCGCCGCCGTAGATGCGCTGCACGCGGGCGTCGCGGTACATGCGGCCGATGTCCATCTCGTTCATATAGCCCCAGCCGCCGTGCAGCTGCAGGCATTCGTCGACGACTTCGCACTGCACGTCGCTGACCCAGTACTTCGCCATCGAGGCGGTCGCCGCGTCGAGTTCGCCCTTCAGCAGCCGCTCGGTGCAGTGATCGACGAACACCTTCGCCACCGTCGCCTTGGTCTTGCACTCGGCGAGCTTGAATTGCGTGTTCTGGAAATCCATCAGCGTCTTGCCGAAGGCCTTGCGCCCTTTCACGTACTGCGCGGTCAGCGTGAGCGCGCGCTCCATCATGGCCACGCCCTGGATGGCGATCTGCAGGCGTTCCGACGCGAGTTGCTGCATGAGCTGGACGAAGCCCTGGCCCTCGATGGGGCCGAGGAGGTTCGACGTCGGCACGCGCACGTCCTCGAAGAATATCTCCGACGTGTCCTGCGCATCCTGGCCGACCTTGTCGAGGTTGCGACCGCGACGATAACCTTCGACTTCGTCGGTCTCGACGATGATGAGCGAGGTGCCCTTCGCGCCCTGCGTCGGATCGGTCTTGGCGACGACGATCATCAGATTGGCCGTCTGGCCATTGGTGATGAAGGTCTTCGAGCCGTTGATGACGTAGTGGTTCCCGTCCTTCTTGGCGGTCGTCTTCACGCCCTGGAGATCCGAGCCCGCGCCCGGCTCGGTCATCGCGATGCCGCCGACGAGTTCGCCGCTGGCCATGCGCGGCAGCCACTTGTCTTTCTGTTCCTTGGAGCCGTAGTGATAGATGTACGGCGCGACGATGGCGTTGTGCAGCGAGGCGCCGAAGCCGTCGATGCCCATCTCGCCCATCGCGTACATGATCACCGCGTCGTGGCGGAAATCGCCGCCCGCGCCGCCGAATTCCTCCGGCGCGGAGACGCACAGCAGACCCGCCTGACCGGCCTTCGTCCACATGTCGCGGTCGACGACGCCGTTCTCGCGCCACTTCGCCATTTTTTCCGGCGTCGCTTCGCGGGAAAAGAATTCGCGCACGCTGCGATCGAAGATCTCGAGTTCCTCGTCGTCACGCCAACTGGACTTCGGCACCTGGATCGCGGGCATGTCGTTTCCTTCTTGTTGTCAGAACGCGTCCGCCGACAGCGCCATCAGCGTGTCGGAGCCGCTTTTCAGTTTCGCGAGATGGGCGGCCGCATCCGGCAGCATGCGTTCCACGAAGTGGCGGCCGGTGACGATCTTGGTGTCGTAGAACGGATCGGCGCCGTTGGCCTTCTTCGCGTCGAGCGAGGCTTTCGCCATCAGCGCCCACATGTAGGCGAGCGCGGTGATGCCGAAGAGGTGGAGATAATCGTGGCTCGCGGCGCCGGCGTTGTCGAAGTTCGACATGCCGTTCTGCATCAGCCACATGGTCCCCTCCTGGAGCTGGGCCTTCGCAGTGGTCAACCCGTCCAGATAGACCTTCATCTGCGGATCGTCGGCGTTCTCGCCGATGAAGGCGTCGATCTCGTTGAAGAACGTGAACACCGCGCGGCCGCCGTTCGCCGCAAGCTTGCGGCCGACGAGATCGAGCGCCTGGATGCCGTTGGCGCCTTCGTAGATCTGCGCGATGCGGGCGTCGCGCACGAACTGCGACATGCCCCACTCTTCGATGTAGCCGTGACCGCCGTAGATCTGCTGGCAGTTGGTGGCGTTCGCGTAGCCTTTGTCGGTGAGATAGCCCTTCAGCACCGGCGTCATCAGCGCCATGTAGTCGCCGGCCTTCTCGCGCACCTTCTCGTCAGGCGAATAGGTGAGCAGATCGCCGTAGAGCGCTGTCCAGAACGTGAAGGCGCGAGCGCCTTCGTTGAATGCGCGCGCATCCATCAGCATGCGACGCACGTCCGGGTGCACGATGATCGGATCAGCCGGGCCGTCGGCGTTTTTCGGACCCGTGAGACTGCGCCCCTGCAGGCGATCCTTCGCGTAGGCGACGCCGTTCTGGTAGGCCGCTTCCGACTGCGAAAGCCCCTGCATGCCGACGCCGAGACGCGCCACGTTCATCATCGTGAACATGGCGTTCAGGCCCTTGTTCTCCTGACCGACGAGATAGCCGACGGCGTCATCGTAGTTCAGCACGCACGTGGCGTTGCCGTGGATGCCCATCTTCTCTTCGATCTTGCCGCAGACCACGCCGTTGCGCGGTCCCGGTTCGCCGTTCGCATCGAGGATGAACTTCGGCACGATGAACAGCGAAATGCCCTTCACGCCGCCCGGCGCGCCTTCGACGCGCGCAAGCACCAGGTGGATGATGTTCGGCGCGAGATCGTGTTCGCCGGCGGAGATGAAGATCTTCTGGCCGGTGATGCGGAACGATCCGTCCGCCTGCGGCACGGCTTTCGTGCGCAGGAGACCGAGATCGGTGCCGCAGTGCGGCTCCGTCAGGTTCATCGTCCCCGTCCATTCGCCGGTGACGAGTTTGGGGAGATAGGCCTGCTTCAGTTCGTCGGAGCCGTGATGATGGAGCGCTTCGTACGCGCCGTGGCTCAGGCCCGGATACATGCCGAACGCCATGTTCGCGCTCGACACCATCTCGTTCCACGCAAGGCTTACCACGTGCGGCAGGCCCTGCCCGCCATATGCCGGATCGCTGCCGAGCGCGGGCCAGCCGCCTTCGACGAGAAGCTTGTAGGCGTCCTTGAATCCGGTCGGCGTCGTTACCGAGCCATCGGGATGACGCGTGCAGCCTTCATGATCGCCCACAGCGTTCAGCGGCTGCAGCACGTTCTCGCAGAACTTCGCGCCTTCCTCGAGCACCTGCTCGACGAGATCCATCGGCGCGTCCGCGAACCCCGGAAGGTTCGCGTAGCGGTCGATGTTCAGCACGTTGCGGAACAGGAACTTGAACTCGCGCAATGGCGCCTTGTACGTCGGCATCGACGAAACTCCCCGGCCGTTTATGTCAGCGGCCTGCCTCTAGCACGGCTTCGTGCTTCTTGAAGCTTCAGGCGTCTTGCAGACGGCGCTTGGCTTCCTGTTCGAAGGCGCGGGCGGCGGCGAGGCCAGCCTTGGGCGCGGGCTCGGCGAGACGGCCTTCCAGCCACGTGATGCCGTCGGCGAGGGCCTGGATGGCGCCTTCGAGGTCTTCGCGTTGGGATTCCAGCGTCACCGCGCGGGCGCGGAACTTCTTGAGCGCGGTCTGCATCTGCGCGCGCTCGCCGTCATTCAGGTCATAAAGGTCAAGGATTTCCTTGATCTCGGTGAGCGGGAAGCCGACGCGCTTGCCGCGCAGGATCAGGATCAGGCGGCCGCGGTCGCGGACGGAGTAGACGCGGTTGAGGCCGTCCCGGCGCGGAGAAAGCAGGCCGCGATCCTCATAGAAGCGCAGCGCGCGGGGCGTCACTTTGAACTCACGGGCGAGTTCGGAAATCGTCCAGGTGCGTTCGGCCTTCATGTTCGCGTCTCCCTTTTTATATGACGTTCGGTCCATATAGTTCGCCGTTTACGTCAACGTCAAGTTACCTTTAAGGCATGACGTCAAGTTCATCCGTCGCGGAACCTATCCACCGGTTATCCCCGACGTCGCAGCCCTTGCCTGTGGGTAATTTTTACACGGCGTTAACGACGATGACGTTCTCGTCGATCATGCGCGAGTGGGCTGATTCTGCCCGGCGCCCTGCCTTGCGGGTCGCCACGCGTACGAGAGGGCTGAGAATGACCGGGGCAAACGCCAAGACTTTCGACGGACCGGAGTCCAGACCGTCGGACCCGTCCGCCGGAGCCGCTCAAAAGCATGGGCTGACGCTGAGCGAATGGCTGAACCAGTCCGTGCTCGCGCACGAGGAGGCCTCCAGGCCCGTGGAGCCCGGCCGCGCCGCCTTGCCTCACATCGAACCCGGCATCGAAGGCGGCGACGACTGGTCGCTCAACGCGAGCCCCGAAACCAAGCGCATGGCCGATGCGCTGGAGCGTCTTGCGAGCCGTCTGGAAAACAGCGAACGCCGCCACGCGTTGGTGATGACCGGCCTCGACCGCTCCGTGCTCGGCCTCGCCGCGCGCGTGGAAGAAGCCGAGACGGACGTGCGCCAGAGCACGGTGAAGGTCGCCGGCGCCATGGAAGCCCTGCGTCGCACGGGTGACGAGATCGCCGAACGCGTCGCCCACGCCGAAGCGCTGGCGCGCGAAGCCGCGACCGAAGTCCTCGCCACCATCCAGGAATTCACCACCGTTCAGTCGGAGATCGACGGGCGCTTTACTTCTGTCGAGGAAGCCGCGCGCCGCTCTGCGGAAACCATCGCCGCCAGCGCGCTCACCGAAGCGCGCCAGAGTCAGGCCGAACTCGCCCAGCGCGTGGAAGAAGCGGAGGCCGCAAGCCGCCTCGCAGCGGAAACCGCCGTCGCCGAAATCCGCGCGGCGCAGACCGCGCTCGCCGATCGGCTCGCGCTTGCCGAAGTCGATGCGCGTGAATCCGCACTCGACGCCGTGCGCGCGCTGCGTGGCGAACAGCAGGAACTGGCCGATCGTCTCGCCATCGCCGAAACCGGCGGTCGCGCAGCGGCGCAGGACGCCATGCGTGAATTGCAGGCCGCGCAGGCGGCGATGCACAAGCGCCTTCACCAGATCGAGACGGAAACGCGCCGCTCCACTGCCGAAGCGTTGCTGGAAGTGCGCGCCGCGCACGAAGAACTCGCCGCGCGCGTCGCGGGCGCAAGCTCGGCCGACGCGGTGTCCGACATCGAGTCCGCGCAACGAACGCTGACCGATCGTCTGGAATCCATCGAAACAATCGCGCGCGACACCGCGTCCCGCGCTGCCGCCGAAGTCGCGGCCGGCCAGCAAGGCATCGAGCAACGCCTCGAGCAGATCGAAGCCGCCACGCGCGAAGCCGCCGCCAATCTGCGCATGGGCGCCGCCGCCGCGATCAATCAGGTGCGCGCCGCGCAGCTCGATCTCGAAAAGCGGGTGAAGCTCGTCGAAGCGGGCGCTTCGTTCGGTTCGGGCGTTGACGGGGACGCCGTGCGCCAGCTGCATCATCAGCTGGAAGAACGCCTTGAGCGCATGGAGCGCGATCCGGGCCGCGGTCAGGACCGCGCCGCGCTGCACATGCTCGACGCCAAGATCACCGGCCTCGCCGCCGCCGTGCGCGACAGCCGTGAAAAGACCGCGCAGGAAATCGAAGGCCTGCACAAGAAGGGCGGCGAAGAGTTCTTCACCCGCGTCGAAAAGCTCGAACAAACCGTCGAAAGCACGATTGCGCGCCTCGCCGAGCGCCTGGCGACCGCCGAAGCCACCGCCAACGACGCCATCCGTGCACTGGAACACGCGCCGGGCGCCGCCGCCGAAACCGATGCGTTCCGCTCCATGGTGGAAGCGCGCCTCGACGGCATGGCCTCCTCCATGACCGATATCCGCTCCGAGATCGCGAGCCAGATCGCCACCGCAGGCCTGGTCGGTTCTGCGGACGGCCCCGAAGTGGAAGCAGCACTTGCCGATGTGAACCGTCGCGTCGCCGCCGCCGAGCGCCGTCAGGCGCACACGATCGAAGCGATCTCCATCGAGATCCGCCGCATGTCGGAAAGCGTGGATCGCCGCCTGCGCATGCTGGAAACGCGCAACGATGACTCCGCCGCGGTCGCCGTGCGCGAGGAAGTGGAGCGCCTCACCCAGACGCTCGAACAGCGCCTCGATGAAATCGATCAGCGCGAACTTGCGGGCGCGGAACGCGTGGGCGCTGAACTCGGCCGTCTTGCGGAGCGCTTCGACGACCGCTTCGATGGCGTGGAACGCCGCAGCGCCGAAGCCATCGAGCATGTGGGCGAACAGGTCGCGCGCATGGCCGAACGGTTCACGCAGCGCCAGGACGTGATGGCGCGCGAACTCACTGAACGCATCGTTGAAAGCGAAGAGCGCCAGACCTCGCGCCTCTCTGACGCCATCAGCAATCTCAACTCACGCCTGTCCGAAGCCGAAGAACTCTCGGGCTCGTCGATCTCGCCGGTGCAGAAGGCGATGTCGAGCCTCGCGCAGCGTCTGCAGGCGGTGGAAGACAGCGTGCCTGGCGCCAGGCGCACGAGCTACGATCCCGCACGCACGCACGACATGCCGATCGTGTATGCGCTCTCGGCAGAACCGCAGTTCGAGGTCGAAC
Organism: Alphaproteobacteria bacterium; assembly: GCA_034440275.1. Classification (GTDB taxonomy): domain Bacteria; phylum Pseudomonadota; class Alphaproteobacteria; order Caulobacterales; family Aquidulcibacteraceae; genus VFBF01. The sequence continues at coordinate 8,611 of JAWXBS010000033.1, read as the reverse complement.
TCGATACTCCCGTGCATATCGCGCACGCGGCCAACGAAAGTGAAGCTACCGCCTACGCGCACAATCTCGCCGACAACTACGAAATGCCCTCGTTCGACGATGCCGCGCCGGAAATGCCGACAGTCTCACCGAACGAGATCGACGACACGGTCGATATCGACGCCGTTCTGCCCGCGACGATGTCGCTCGACACGTTCGATGAATTGCTGCCGGAAGCGCGCGCACCTGAAACGCACGCTGCGGAAACGGCCCAGGACGTGACGACGCTTGTGGAAGAAGTCGCCTTCCCTTGGGACGCTGGCGAGACGGTGGCGGAAATGACTCCGCCCGCCGTCGAGGACCTGTTCGAAGCCGAGATTGTCGATCCGGTCTTTGAGGCTGCGCCTGCCGAAGCAAAGGGCAACTACCTCGACGCCGCGCGCCGCGCGGCACAGACAGCGCAACAAGCCAACAAGCGCGGCGGCGCCAAGGCGAATGCAGGCCCCGTGACGGGTCTGCGCGGCCCCAATCGCGTGATCGTGTGGAGCGCCGCCGGCGCTATCGCGGTCGCGCTCGCGGGCGGCGCCTACTTCTGGAACAAGCGCGACGCGCAAGGTCCCGTCGATACGCGGCCCGCTCCCGATCCGTCGGCGACGCCGCTGGATCCGGTCGTCACGCCCGCCATCGAGGGCGCCCTCGGCGAGACGCCGCTCGACGGCGTCGCTCCCGGTCTCGATCCAGCCAACGCCAACGACTCCATCGCCGACGCCGCCGCCAAGGCGAAGTCGGATGCCGAGGCCCGAGCCGCCTCGAAGGCGAAGGACCGGATTTCCGCCCGGCCCATGCAGGGTCCGCAAGCCGCCAACGAAGTTGCCGGCGCGCGACAGATCTCGGCCAGCGCGACCACCGGCGCCATCTCGATCTCGCTGGAACAGGCCGCGATCCGCGGCGATGCGGTGGCACAGTACGAACTCGGCCTGACGCGCCTCTCCAACGGCCAGACGCCGGAGGGTGTGTCCCTGCTCCGTCGCGCCGCCAACCAGGGCCTCGCCATGGCGCAGTATCGCCTCGCCAAGCTCTTCGAGCGCGGCGAAGGCGTGCCCGTCGATCTCGCTCAGGCCCGCCAGTGGACCGAGCGCGCGGCCGCCGCCGGCAACCGCAAGGCCATGCACGATCTCGGTGTTTATTACGCGCGCGGCGAAGGCGCCCCGCTCGACGAAGCTTCGGCCTTCCGCTGGTTCCGCCAGGCGGCGGAGCTCGGGGTGGCTGACAGCCAGTTCAACCTCGGCGTGCTCTACCAGCAAGGACGCGGCACGGTCGCGAACACGCCGGAAGCACTCTACTGGTTCTCGATCGCGGCCCGCGCCGGCGACAATGACGCCCGCGCCCGGGTCGCGACGCTGGAAGCGCAGGCCCCGGCCGAGCAGGTCGCCCAGGTCCGGACCCGCGTGGAAGCCTTCCGCGCCAAGCCCGCCAGCGCCCGCGCGAACGGCGAATTCGGCCAGCGCGTGTGGAACAGCGACAGCGCCGGCGCCAGCCAACCCCGACGCACCCGATCGTGATTGCAGAGCTCCCAAGGGGCTGAAATAAGGACGGCCCCGGAACCATTCGGGATCGTCTCCGGACGTTCAATTCGGCGTTCAATCAATCAAGGCGCGCATGTCGCTGTATTTGCCGATCGCCGAAATGTCGGTGAACGCGCTGCTGATCATTATGATCAGCGGCGGGATCGGCTTTCTGTCGGGCATGGTGGGCGTGGGGGGCGGCTTCATCCTGACGCCGGCGCTGATCTTCATGGGCATTCCACCGTCCGTGGCGGTGGCGACACAGGCGAGCCAGATCACCGCGTCTTCCTTCTCGGGCGTCATCGCGCACGCGCGGCGGCGCGGGCTCGACCTGCGCATGGGCATGCTGCTGAGCATGGGCGGCGTCGTCGGTTCGACGTTCGGCGTCTGGATCTTCGCCGTGATGAAGGCGCTCGGCCAGCTCGATCTTCTCATCACCATCTTCTACGTCTTCTTCCTCGGCGTGATCGGCGCGCTGATGCTGTGGGAGAGCGTGGCGGCGCTGCGGCGGCGCGCGAAAGGCGGCCCGCCTGCACGACGACGGCGCAAGCGCGGCTGGGCGCACCGCCTGCCGCTGCGCATGCGCTTTCCGCAATCGGGTCTCTACATCAGCGTGATCCCACCTCTCGGCATCGGCCTGCTCACCGGCGTGCTGGCGGCGATCATGGGCGTGGGCGGCGGCTTCATCGCCGTGCCTGCGATGATCTACCTCCTGCGCATGCCGACGAGCGTGGTTGTCGGCACCGCCCTCTTCAGCATCATCATCATCACCGCGCTCGTCACCGTGCTGCAGTCGGCGCAGACGCAGACGGTCGATCTCGTGCTCGCCGTGCTGCTGATCCTGGGCGGCGTGGTGGGCGCACAGCTCGGCGCGCGGTTCGGCGCACGCCTGAAAGCCGAAGAACTGCGCATCATCCTCGGCGTCATCGTCTTCGCGACGGCGCTGCGCCTGCTCTGGGACCTCGTCGCGCAACCCTCCGAACTCTACGTACTGGGCCGATGACGATGGTCCGCGCGCTCCTTCTTGTGTTTGCGTTGTCGCTCATGGCGGCGCCCGCGCATGCGCAGCGTCGCGATGACCTCGCCACCGGCATCACGGAAGAAGAAGTCGCGGTCACTTCGGATTATCAGGGCGCGCGGCTCACCGTGTTCGGCGTGCACTGGCAGCGTGGGCGCGCCAAGAGCGACGTCGTCGTCCTGCTGCGCGGTCCGGGCGAGCGCGAACTCGTGCGCCGCAAGCGCCGCATTCTCGGCCTCTGGATCAACGCGGACCCGGTGCGGTTCAGCGAGGCGCCGTCGTTCTATGCGCTCGCGAGCACGCGGCCGATCGGCACGTTTCTGAGCGCGAGCACCATCGCCAATCTCGGCCTCGATCCCGGCGCGCTCGCGCGACTGGAAGGCTCCACGCCCGCCGACAGCGATCCCGCCGCCTACCGGCGTGCGCTGGTACGATTGAAGAAGGCCAACGGCCTCTACCGCGAAAGCCCCACCGGCCTGCGCCTCGAAGACGACGGCGCGTTCAAGGCGCCCTTCATCATCCCCGCAAACGCGCCCGTGGGCGCCTACACCGTGGACGTGTTCCTTTTCCGCAACGGGCGGCTGGTGCAACGCAAGCCGGGCGAAATCGTCATCTCGCGCATCGGCATCGAGAAGACGATCCACACCGCCGCGCACACCTGGCCGCTTCTCTACGGATTTTCGATGGTGCTGTTTGCGCTGGCCGCAGGCTACGCCGCAGCGTTTGCATTCCGCCGGCGTTAGGCGCCGTCCGGGGTCTGTCGCGAGGATGGCGCCGCATAAACGCGCGTGCGGCCGAGCATCAGCGCCACGCAGCCTTGCGGGAACAGCGGATCGAACGCCGCGTCGCGCACGTTGAGTCCACCGGTGTAGGCGCCGAAGGCCGGCATCACGAGGCGCTCGCCATCGGTGGCGAAGCAGCGCGCGCGCAAGGCGCGTCCACGCGCAGACACTTTCGCGCACGGATGCAGATGACCCGCGATCTCGCCGCGCGCGTCGCCGGCTTTCGGTTCGTGCCGCAGCACGAGATCGCCGAACGCGATCCTCTCCATGGCGCGCCCGCCGAGCCATGTGGGCGCTTCGGGATCGTGGTTGCCTTCGATCCACACCCAGTCCGCCGCCGCCGTCATCGCACGCAGCGTCGCCACATCGCCCGCGTCCATGCGGCCGGGCCCGTCGCGATCGTGGAAGCTGTCGCCGAGAGAAATGACGGTGTCAGGCCTGAGCCGCGCAAACAGCAGCGTCAGCCGCTGCAGCGTCGCGCGCGTGTCGTAGGGCGGCAGCATCTGACCGCGCACGGCGAAGCTCGACCCCTTCTCGAAGTGGAGGTCGGAGACGACGAGCGTGCGCGCACTCTCGATCCACAGCGCGCCTTCGGCCGTCGCCTCGGCGTCGACGCCGGCGATCTTGAATTGCAGGCCCGTTCCGACGGTGCGAAACGTCGCTGGCGCGCACGCCGCCTTCAGGCGTGGGGCGGAGAGACGTCGCCGATAACCGGAGAGCATGGACATGCTTGCTTCCCTAGCCCTGCGCCGCCGAGTCCGCCAGCGTGCCGAAGCCATCTGAGTCGGGAGAGTTACCGTTGAAGCACGCCAGACTTCTCGCAATCCTGACTCTGTTGATGCTCGCAACGCCCCCCGCCAACAGCCAGGAAAACGCAGACGAGTGCGCCCGCACGCGCGTGGACAAGATCGAACGGCCAAACGTGGTGTGGCAGCCGGGGCCGGGCGGCGATCAATTACCGCTCTGGCCCGAGGGCGTTGCCGTTCAGGCGCCGGACACCGGCGGCAATCCGGAAATGGTCGGGAGCGGCTCTCCGTTCATTGCGGGGCGCACCTGGAATTGGGCGACGTATGTCTCCCGTCCGACGATGACAATCTACAAGCCGAAAGGCGAGAACTCAGGCGTCGCGCTGCTGGTCCTTCCCGGCGGCGGCTATGCAGCCGTGGCCATGGATCTCGAGGGCACGGAGATCTGCGACTGGATTACAGATCAAGGCGTAACCTGCATCGTTCTGAAATACCGCACGCCACAGGTGTGGCGACGAGGCGCCAACGGGGTGCAGGTTCCGCCCGAGGTGCTCCTGCCGGTTGAAGATGCGCAGCGCGCCATGGGTTTGCTTCGACACAGGGCTGCTTCCTACAATATCGACCCTGACAAGATCGGCGTTATCGGCTTTTCGTCCGGGGCGCATCTTGCGGCTGTCGTGAGCAATGCAGAGAAACGCACTTACAACCGTGTCGACGCGGCAGACGATATTCCATCGCAACCTGACTTCGCGATCGTGCTTTATCCGGGGCGCTTCTTGCCAGACAGGCGGACACCGACGGAATTACGGCTTGCTCCCTGGATGAAGATCAGCCCGAGCGCACCACCCACGCTGTTGATCCACGCCATGAATGATCCAACCAATAATGTCCGCCATTCCATGGCGTATGGCCTGGCGCTCAATGAAGCGGGCGTTCCGGTAGACATGCGGTTCTTCGCCCAAGGCTGTCATGCGTTCGGACTGCGCCCGACATCGGAACCGATCACGACCGAATGGCCCGGGCTCGCCTTGCAGTGGCTGCAGACCATCAAGATGTTATCGCGCAGACCGGACTAACGAGCATGCGTCGCGCGGTCAGGGTGTGACGATCGCGAAATTCGGATCGGGCGCATCGAAGAGACCCATGAAGCGCTGCATCGCTGCGACGTCGCCTTCCAGCCGCACCGCCGGGTTGCCCGCGAGACCGCCAGGCGTCGGCGCGAGCAGCGCCTGCAGGAAAAGCGCGCGTGGCATGGTCACCGTCGCCTGCGCCGCGTCGCTTACACCCTGTTCATGCACCAGCACGCCGTTCGCAACGGTGACGAGGTGATGCTCGCTGCGATCGGGAAAGACGAGCGCAATGGAAAGCTTCCCCTCACCCGCTCTCGCGGGATCGAGCCGCACGGCCAGGAGATCGAGCACCATCGACGTCGGCGTGTTGCGAATGAAGTCGATGCTGCCGACATTTGTCGGACGCGAGTTCACGCCGTTGCGCAGTTCGCGCGCTGCGGTGAGATACATGTTCCGCCAGATCGCGCTCTCGGCCTGATAGCCGAGCTGCGTGTGCGCTTCGGCGAGCAGGTTCTTGGCTTCCGTATTGGCAGGATCGGCAAACACGACACGATCCAGCAGCTCCGCCGCCCAGCGATACTCGCCCTTGTCCATGCTCTTGCGCGCGTCCGCGATCACGCGCCGCGCGCCGCCCATCGCCGCCACATAGCGCTTCGACGCATCTTCATGCGGCAGCGGCTCCAGGTGCGCGGGATTGCCGTCGTACCAGCCCATATAGCGCTGATAGACCGCCTTCGAGTTGTGGCTCATCGTGCCGTAATAGCCGCGATTGAACCAGCGCCGCGCGAGCGACGGCGGCAGATCGAGACGTTCCGCGATCTCGGCGCCGTTGAGGCCTTGGTTCATCAGCCGCACGCTCTGGTCGTGCAGATACTTGTAGGCGTCGCGGTGCGCGCCGATGAAGTCGGTGATGCGCGCGGTCTCCCAGCGCGGCCAGCCGTGGCTGGTGAACATCACATCCGAGCGAGCGCCGTAACGGCGCAGAGACTCCGTCAGATAGTCCGCCCACGCCTTGGTATCGCGCACCAGCGCGCCGCGCGGCGTCAGCACATTGTGCATGGTGACGTTCGCGTTCTCCGCCAGGCACAGCGCGCGCCACTGCGGCAGATAAAGGTTCATTTCCGACGGCGCTTCGGTGTTCGGCGTCATCTGGAACTCGACGACGACGCCGTCGATGGTCATCGTCTCGCCCGTCGTCTTGATCGTGCGCGTCGGCGCGATCATCGTCACCGTACCCTGCGACACGGCGGGGCCAATGCCCGAGGTCATCGATGCGGTCGGCCCGCCGCCGAGGCCCGTGCCGAACTGGAAGGTCGCGCGGCGCGACATCGCGTTGCCGGCGATGATGTTCTCCCCCACCGCGTGCTCGACGAAGCCGTCCGGCGCGATGATCTGCACGCGACCTGCATCCACATCCGCCTGCTCGACGACACCGCGCACGCCGCCGAAGTGATCGGCATGGCTGTGGGTGTAGATGACGGCGCGCACCGGCTTGTCGCCGAGTGTGCGGCGCACGAGCGCGAGCGCAGCCTTCGCGGGTTCGGCGGTCGTGAGCGGATCAATGAGAATGAGCCCGGTATCGCCGACGATGACGGTCATGTTCGACACGTCGAAACCGCGCACCTGGTAGATGCGTTCTGAGACCTTGAAGAGGCCGTGCTTGGTCAAGAGTTGCGCGTGGCGCCAGAGGCTGGGGTTCACCGTATCGGGCGCGGCGCCGGCGATGTTCGCATAGGCGTTGAAGTCCCACGCCACACGGCCATCGGCAGTCTTGATCTGCGCATCGGGCCAGGTCGCGATGAAGCCGCGCGTGGCGAACGCTTCGTCCTCGCGGTCCTCGAACGGCAAAGTCGCGGCGAGCGCGCGATTGGCGTCGCGGGTGGCGGTGGTCGCGTTCTGCGCGACGGCTGCCGTCGCGCACAGTGTCAGGCAAGCGCTCGCCAGAAGCACCAGTCTCATCGGTCGTCTCCCCTTGGATGGTTTTGGCAACCTTAGTGCCGCATGGCCTCGGCGACCATATCCGCCTCCGCATCTTCGAGAATCGCGTCCTGCGCCGCGCCGAAGACGGGCTCCTTGCCGATTTCGAGCATGACGGGCACCGCGAACGGGCTGATCCGGTCGAGGTCCTTGTGGACGATAGCGCCCCGGATGCGCCGCAGCAGCGCGCCGAGCCGCGCCACGTCGAGGAGCCCCGTGCTCGCATCCGCGAGCGCGGCCTGCAGCAGCACGTGATCGGGCTCGTGGCCGCGCAGCACATCGTAGATGAGATCCGACGAGAACGTGACCTGCTTGCCGGTCTTCTCCGCGCCGGGCGACTTGCGCTCGATCATGCCGGCGATCACCGCGCAGGTGCGGAACGTGCGCTTCATCAGCGCGCTCTCGGCGAGCCACGCATCGAGATCGTCGCCCAGCATGTCCTCGTCGAACAGCGCGGCCATGTCGACATCGCCCATCGGCTCGAGCGCCCACACGCTCATCGCATATTCGCTGGCGACGAAACCCAGCGGCTTCTTGCCGAGACGCTCCAGTCGGCGCGTCAGCAGCATGCCGAGCGTCTGATGCGCGAGGCGACCGTCGAACGGATAGCAGACGAGATAGTGCTTTGCCGCGCGCGGAAAGGTCTCGACGAGCAGCTGATCCGGCGTCGGGATGATCGAGCGGAGCTTCTGCAGCTGCAGCCATTCGCGCACCTGCGCCGGCAGCTTGGGCCACGCACGCGGATTGCCGACGATGCGGCGCACGCGGTCGGCGAGGAATGTCGAGAGCGGAAACTTGCCGCCCATATAGCTGGGGATTTTCGGCGTATCCTCGCCGACGGCGCGGGTGACGAGGACGTCGGTTTCCACCAGCGCGACGAAGCGCAAGATTTGTCCCGCAAAGAGAAACGTGTCGCCCGACGTCAGCCCCTCGATGAAGTACTCCTCGATCTGGCCGAGCGCGCGCCCGCCGCGGAGCGCATTCGCCTTCTCGCCGCGCGCGACACGCCGGTTCACCACCGCCTGACCGCTGAGCCACCGCACCGTCAGCATCGTCTCCTCGACGATGGCGCCGACATTCATGCGGTGCTGCTGGGCGTCCCGCGCCGTGCGCGCGCGCCAACGATGCGTCTTCGGGTCTTCGATGATCCGGCGATAGCGGTCATAGACGCGCAGCGCATAGCCGCCGGTCGCCACGACATCGACCACGCGATCGAACTGCGCGCGGGGGAGATCGGCATAGGGCGCCGTCGAGATCACCTCTTCATAAAGTTCATCCGCAAGGAAGGGCTCGCCGCAGGCCGAGCCCATCACATGCTGCGCGAGACAGTCGAGTCCGCCGACGCGCGCCATCTCCCCGTCCAGCGCGCCTTCGCCCACCGCGTCCTTCGCCGCGCGGCACTCCAGAACTTCGAAACGATTGTTCGGCACCAGCAGCGCGTGCGATGGCTCATCGAGGCGGTGGTTGGCGCGCC
>JAWXBS010000032.1:0-4352 GCA_034440275.1 Alphaproteobacteria bacterium | reverse complement strand
GGCGCGCCAAGCTGGATGACGAGATCCACATCGCCCCAGTCGATGCCGAGATCGAGCGTGGACGTACACACGACGGCGCGCAAAGCCCCGCGCGTCATCGCCGCTTCCACCTTGCGCCGCTGTTCCACGTCGAGCGAGCCGTGATGCAGCGCAATCGGGAGATTGTCGGCGTTCACGCGCCACAGTTCCTGGAACGTCATCTCCGCCTGCGCGCGCGTATTCACGAACACGAGCGCGGTGCGCGCGCCCTTGATCGCTTCGTACACGTCGCCGATGGCGTGACGCCCCGTGTGGCCGGACCACGGAATGCGTGCGTCGGTGTCGAGCACATCGATGACAGGCTTCGCGCCCGGGGGACCGATGATCACCTCCGCCTTGGGCGAGAGCCAGCGCACGAGCGCGTCGCGATCCGCCACCGTCGCCGAAAGCCCCGTGCGTCGATACCCCGGCGCCCAGCGTTCCACGCGCGACATGGCGAGCGCGAGCAGATCGCCGCGTTTCGTCGGCGCCAGTGCATGAATTTCATCGACGACGATCGCCTTCAGATCCTCGAAGAAGGCGCGCGCGTGTTCGGAGGCGATGAGCAGGCAGAGCTGTTCAGGGGTGGTGAGCAGGATGTCCGGGGGATGCGCGCGCTGGCGCTGGCGGCGCGACGGCGGCGTATCGCCCGTGCGGGTCTCGATGCGCAGGTCGAGGCCCATTTCCAGCGCCGGCGTCTGCAGGTTGCGCAGCACATCGACGGCGAGCGCCTTCAGCGGCGAGACATAAAGCGTGTGCAGGCGGTGCGGACGCTTTGAATCGCCCGACAACGCCGCGAGATCGACGAGGCTCGGCAGGAAACCCGCCAGCGTCTTGCCCGCCCCCGTCGGCGCGATGAGCAGGGAAGACTTTCCCGCCTGCGCGCGTTCAAGCAGCGCGAGCTGGTGCGCGCGCGGCGCCCATTCACGCGCGGCGAACCAGCCGGCGAAGGGCTCGGGCAACGGCGCCTTTGGGGGGGATGTTAGCGATGCGGCAACCATGATCGTCACGCGATGTTAACGGGATTGTGAGGCCGGCGCGCTAGGGTTTCCCCACATGCGCGCCGCAAAACGCGGCGCCGACCGTATTCAAGGCCCTTTTCCATGCAGCTCCGTTTCGCCGCCTCGGCCGCGCTCGTCGTCGTTCTTGGCGCTTTCGCCGGCGCCTGTGGAGGGGAAGCCGCCAAGCCCCATGGCGAAGCCGCACACGAGGATCGCGCCGTCGTCGTGACGGCTATCACGACCCCGCCGACGAAGAAGGAAATCGCGTCCCTCTTCAACGACTGGAACGACACCCTGCGCACGGGCGGCCCCCACGACATGGCGCTGCTCTACGCCGAAGACGGCGTCCTGCTGCCGACCGTGTCCAACCAGGTGCGCTCGAACCGTGAGGAGGTCGCCGACTATTTCGAGCACTTCCTGCAACTGCATCCGCGCGGCGTCATCAACGAACAGCACATCGACGTGCTGGACAACAACACGGCCGTGAACTCGGGCGTCTACACGTTCGATCTCATCAAGGAAGGCCAGCCAACCTTCGTTGTCGCGCGCTACAGCTTTCTCTACGAGAAAGTCGGCGGCAAGTGGCTGATCAAGAGCCACCACTCCTCCGCCATGCCGGAAGCCGTGACGGCGCGGCCTGAAGCCCTCGTCGCCAGCGCGCCAGAACCCTTCGCGGTGGCCGAAGTGCAGCAGACGGTTCCCGAGCCGGGCCATGGCGAAGCACACCCCAAAAAGCCGGCGTCCGACGGCGGCCACGGCGGCGGCCACCACTAACCCGTTTGCCGCAGCGCCTCCCCGTCCCTAGATGACGGGGATGGCGCGCCCCGCAGACATCCTCAGCCCGCAGCCTGCCGGCCTCTACTGCGCGCCGGGCGATTTCTACATCGATCCCGTGCGCCCTGTGCATCGCGCCGTCATTACGCACGGCCATTCCGACCACGCACGCAGCGGTCACGGCGCCGTTCTCGCGACGCCGGAAACGCTGGCGATCATGGGCGAACGCTACGGCGCGGATTTCACCCGGTCACAGCAGGCTGTGCGGTATGGCGAATCCACGAGCATCGGCGGCCCAAAGGTGAAGCTTGTGCCCGCCGGGCATGTGCTGGGGTCCGCTCAAGCCGTCGTGGAGCATGAAGGCGTGCGTATCGTCGTCTCCGGCGACTACAAGCGCCGGCACGATCCGACGTGTGTGCCATTTGAAGTGGTTCCATGCGACGTGTTCGTCACCGAAGCGACATTCGCCCTGCCCGTCTTCCGTCACCCCGACGATCGAGGCGAGATCGCCAAGCTCCTGAGATCGGTCGCGCTGTTCCCCGAGCGCACGCACCTCGTCGGCGCCTATGCGCTCGGCAAGGCGCAGCGCGTGATCGCGCTCCTGCGCGCGGCGGGATACGACAGGACGATCTACATCCACGGCGCGATGGAAAAGCTCTGCACGCTTTACGAGGCGCACGGCGTGAGGCTCGGGCCGCTGGCGCCGGCGACGGTGAAGGCTCGCGGTGAAAAGTTCGCCGGTGAAATCGTCATCGCGCCGCCTTCGGCGATGGCCGATACTTGGTCGCGGCGCTTCGCCGATCCGGTGGACTGTTTCGCCTCCGGCTGGATGAACATCCGCCAGCGCGCAAAGGCGCGCGGCGTGGAGCTGCCGCTCGTCATCTCCGATCACGCCGACTGGGACGAACTCACCGACACCATCCGCGAGATCGGCCCCGGCGAACTGTGGATCACCCACGGCCGCGACGACGCGCTCGCGCGCTGGGCGGCGCTTGAGGGCATCAAGGCCCGTCCGCTCGCGCTGGTGGGGTACGAAGACGAGAACGATTGATCGGCGCGCAGGGCGCCCTATGAAGCCCCATGCCCTATCACGTCATCAACGCCGACCATGTGATCGAAACGATCGAACGGCTGGAGCGGCGCATCGGCGAGCGCTTTCCGGGTCGCGGGCTGGCGAAGGTGTGCACAGACTTTGCAGCCGTCGCGCGGCGGGATCGCGACAAGGTGCGCGAGCTGCGCAAGCCCTATATCTGGGTGCGTGCGGGCGTCGGCGGCGTTCTGGCGCTTGGGGCGCTGTCGCTTCTCTTCCTGCTCAAGGAAGTGAAGATCCCGAGCTTCCTGCGCCTCATCCAGCCCGAGAACGAAGAGGGTGCGCTGTTCGACCTGTTCCAGGGCATCGATTCCGCCGTGAACGTGATGGCGCTGCTCGGCGTGGGTCTCTTTTTCCTGCTGCGGCACGAAGAGCGCGACAAGCAGCGCCTTGCGCTGGAAGATCTCTTCGAACTGCGATCGCTCGCGCACGTCATCGACATGCACCAGCTGACGAAAGACCCCACCACCCTGCTCGCCGGCGCGACGCGCACACCGTCCTCGCCGAAGGATCACATGACGGCGTACGAACTCGTGCGCTATCTCGACTACTGCTCGGAGATGCTGTCGCTGGTGGCCAAGGTCGGCGCGCTCTACGCGCAGGACGTGCGCGATCCCGTGGTGATCGAACTCGTGAGCGATCTCGAAGCCACCACCGCCGACATGTCGCGCGAGATCTGGCAGAAAATCCTGCTCATCGAACAGATGGATCTCGTCCGTGCAGGCTGATCCGGAAGTCGACATCGAAGATGGCGAAGCGTTGCCCGCAGGCGCCTATGTCCGCCGCATGCTCAGCCCGCCCGAGGCCGCAGGCGAACGCACGGATGCGTGGCTGGCGAAGGTATTCCCCGAAATGTCGCGCTCGCGCATCCAGGGCCTGATCGGCGCGGGCAAGCTCACCGCAAACGGCGCACCCGTGAAGATGTCGAGCGACAAGGTGCGCGCCGGTCTCCACTACGCGCTCGAACTGCCGCCGCCGGAAGCGGCGCTGCCCGAACCCGAAAACATTCCGCTCGTCATCGCCTACGAAGACGCGCACCTCATCGTCGTCGACAAGGCCTCCGGCATGGCGGTGCATCCCGCGCCTGGTTCGATGAAGGGCACGCTGGTCAACGCGCTGCTGGCGCATTGCGCGGCGTCACTCTCCGGCATCGGCGGCGTGGCCCGGCCGGGAATCGTGCATCGCATCGACAAGGAGACGACCGGCCTCATCGTCGTCGCCAAGGACGACCGCACGCATGTCGGTCTCGCCAAACAGTTCGCCAAGCACACCATCGAGCGCGTCTATTTCGCCGTGAGCCGGGGTGCGCCCCGCACGAAGAGCGGCACGATCGACAATCGCCTCGTGCGGTCAAACGAGGATCGCCGCAAATTCGTCGTCGTGCGCGATCCCGCGAGCGAAGCGGGCAAGCGCGCCATCACGCACTACTGGACGGTAGAAAGTTTCGGCCAGCAGGCCGGCGCGCCGGC
>JAWXBS010000031.1:0-26739 GCA_034440275.1 Alphaproteobacteria bacterium | reverse complement strand
GACGTCGTCGTGTGTCTCGGAGCCGGCGACATCACGGTGCATGCCAACGCGCTGCCCGCCAAGCTCAACGGCAAGTGAGATGGATGGCGCCGGCGCCATGCCGCTCACGCGCGCCGGGGTCTACACCCGCGAGGTGAAGGCCTCGCTCGCGCGCATCTGGGAAAACGTGTTCGACTGGGAGCATCTGCCGAGCTTGCACGCGACGGATTTCGTGGCCTGCACGCTGCTTGATCGCGGACCCAAGGGCTGGCGCATACGTCTGGTGAACCAGCCGGGCGATGAGACGAAGGCGCAAATTCTTGAGCTGCATGCCGATCGCCCGCGACATCGCTATGTGGTGACGACGGTCGAAGGCCCCGGCGCCGGCAGCGAAATCCGCGTGCAACTGACGCCGCGCGCGCCGCGCGAAACGCATGTGGACGTGGAATTCCACGTCCACGAGACGCGGGCCGAACGCCTCGCCATGATCGGCGCGCGATACGTCGAGGTCTATGCGCGCCTGTGGGAGGAGGACGAGACGATGATGATCGCGCGTGAGCGTGCGCATGGTCGTCTGAAACGGCGCGCGATATCCTCGCGGGCGCCGAAGCGGATCGGCGCGCTCGAAGCGCTGCGCGAGAAGCTGCCGATGGTGGTGTCCTTTGGCGGCGAACAATTCCGGCTTGTCGAACTCGACGGGGCATTGATTGCGCACGCCGCGACGTGCCCGCACTGGCTTGGTCCGCTGGAAGGATCGCCGATCGAGAACGGCCGCGTGCGGTGTCCGTGGCACGGCTACGCGTTCGACGTGCGCAGCGGCGAGAGTTGCGATGGCCGTGGGCTGAAACTGGCGACGCCGCCACGCGTGGTGATCGCCGACGGCGTGGTGTCGCTGGAGGCGGCGCGCTGACATGGCGGAGGGACGTGAGGTCGGGATCGCCGGGGCGGGCGTCGCGGGGCTTGCGCTCGGCGCGCTGCTCATGAACGCCGGCTGGCGCGTCACCGTGTTCGACAAGCTGGAGCGTCCAGCGCCCATCGGTTCGGGGCTTATCCTGCAACCTGTCGGGATGGCGGTGCTTGCGAAACTCGGCGTCGCCGGTCGCGCGCGAGACCTTGGCGCGCGCATTGATCGTCTCTTCGGGCGCGTGAAGCCGACCGACCGCGTCGTGCTCGATGTCCGCTACCGCGCGCTCGATTCCACGAGCCACGGCGTAGGCATCCATCGCGGCGCGCTGTTTGAAATTCTCCACGATGCGGCGGTGAAGGCGGGTGTGACCTTCGAGACAGGTCGTGAAGTCCGCGGCGTGAAGGGCCGGCGCTTTCTCTTCGCGAACGACGCGGAGTCGGCGCCGTTTCACTTGCTCGTCGATGCACTTGGCCTGCGTTCGCCGCTGTCACCGAAGACAGGGCGTTCGCTTGCATATGGCGCGCTCTGGGCGTCGCTCGACTGGCCGGACGGCGCTGGTTTTGACGCGCATGCGCTGGAGCAGCGCTACGTTGCGGCGCGGCGCATGGTCGGCGTGCTGCCGATTGGCCGCTTGCGCGCCGACGCGCCGACACAGGCGGCGTTCTTCTGGAGTCTGAAGGGCATTGACCTTGGCGCATGGCGCACCGGCGCCATCGACGCGTGGAAGAGCGAAGTGCGCAACGTCTGGCCCGAAGTCGATCCGTTTCTCGTGCAGATCGCAACGCAAGACGATCTCGTCTACGCCACATATGCGCATCGCACGCTGCCGCATCCGGTCACGCGCGGCCTCGTGCATGTGGGCGACAGTTTCCGCTGCACCAGTCCGCAACTCGGGCAGGGCGCCAACATGGCGCTGCTCGATGCATTCGCGCTCGCGCATGCGCTGACGACGACGCCGGGGATCGATGGCGCGCTGGAGTCCTATGCCCGGATGCGCCTGTGGCACACGCGCCTCTACCAGACGGCAAGCTGGCTCTTTACACCGGTCTATCAGTCGGACTCCGAACTCCTGCCCTGGCTGCGTGACTGGATCGCCGGGCCGCTCTCGCGCATTCCGCCGGCGCCGCAGCTGCTCGCCGCGCTCGTCGCCGGCGCCATCGGCTCGCCGTTGAAGGCCATAAGCGCGGACCTGATGGACGCGCGCGCGGCGACGATGCTACCGAGCGCCGATGTTTCTTCCTGATCTTCCCCCCGTGCGCGGCAAGCTGCTGCGCAACGAGGCGCTCGCGCCCTACACTTGGTTCCGCGTCGGCGGCCCGGCGGATGCGCTCTTCATCCCCGCCGACCATCAGGACCTCGCCGATTTCCTGCGCGCTCTGCCGGACGGCGTGCCGGTCTATCCGATCGGCGTCGGCTCCAATCTCATCGTGCGCGACGGCGGCCTTGCCGGAGTCGTGATTCGTCTGGCGGGTCGCGCGTTCGGCGGCGTGGCGATCGATGCGGAAAAGAACCGGGTGATCGCGGACGCCGGCGCGCTGGACATGGCGGTCGCGCGGGCCGCGGCGAAGGCGGGGATCGCAGGTCTGGAATTCCTCGTCGGCATTCCCGGCACGATCGGCGGCGCGCTGACGATGAACGCGGGATGTTATGGCCGCGAGACGAAGGATATCCTCGTCTCTGCGTGGGGCTACGACCGCACCGGCGAGATGCGCGTGGCCGAGAATGTCGACTTCGGCTTTGCGTATCGAAAGACGCAGGTGGAGGGGATCATCTGGATCCAGGCCGTGTTTCAGGGAACGCCCGACGATCCCACCGCCATCGAGGCGCGCATGGCCGAGATCACTGCAAAACGCGAAGCCTCACAGCCGATCCGCGAAAAGACCGGCGGCTCCACCTTCGCCAATCCCGATCCGCCCGGGACGCCCCATCAGCGCAGTTCGTGGAAACTTATCGACGAAGCGGGCATGCGCGGTGCGCGACGCGGCGCGGCACAGGTGAGCGAAAAGCACTGCAACTTCCTCATCAACACTGGCGACGCCACGGCCGCCGATATCGAGGGCCTGGGTGAAGACGTGCGCGCCGCAGTGCTGAAGAAGCACGGCGTCGATCTTCACTGGGAGATCAGGCGGATCGGCCGGCCGTAGCGGCTACTGCCGCTTGGTCAGCGTGCGGTTCATGGATGTGGCGATGTCGTTCTGCTGCGCTCCGGCGTTCGCCGCCACGCGCGTCGTGCCGTAGAGCCCGCGCAGATACGCCATGTCCCACGGCGTCATCATTGCGGGCGACGTGGCGCCTTCGACGGGGCCGGCGAAGAGATTGAGCACCGTTGGGAAGGCGGAGGTGTCTGTCTGCGGCGCCAACTGCGCGAGCGACGCCATCGCCAGATAGTCCGCAAGGCCCGCGAACGAGAGGCCGTCCAGACGCGTCGCGTCGACGACGATGAAGACCGCGCCGAAATCGAGGCGCGTGTTGCGGCTGATGCGCGAGGCGCCGCTGACGGCAACCGTGGGCGCATCACCTGTAGCGTCGTCGCCCACTTCCATGCCGTGATCGGTGACGGTCTTGCTGACGTGCCACCAGCGCACCGGCGCGTCCGACGTCACGAACGCATTCAACGCATCGCGGCCCTGCGTGCGCACGCCGCGCGTGGAATAGTAGCCGAAGGCGTCGCGGTTGTTGTCGAGAACCTCATTGGTCACCTGATCGGCGTTCATGGTGACGAGGATGAGGATGTTGGCCTTGCAGCCGGGTTCGCCCACCTCAAGACCCACCTCAAGCGCACGCTGCGCGATACGGTCGATTACGGGACGCGCGAAGCGCCCCTTGAGACCTGAAATGCCGGGGCAGATGCGTCCGTCCCAGCGGGCGATCTGGTTTTCACCGCGCACCGCGACCGCAACCTCGCCGACAAAGGCGCGGACGGCCTCTTCGGTGCGCTCGGCGGTCACGACGATTTCCTGTTCGGTATTCGCGCCAGCGGGCGCCTGTTGGGCGCTGGCGGTTACACCGGTCTGCAGCAGCAGGGCCAAGGCGGATGCGGTCACGATACGGCGCAGCTTCATGGCGTCCTCCAAGAGTCGGCCGCTTACCATGCGCGCGTGGTTCCGCCCAGCGCGCCAGGTCCCTGCGGCGCTTTCGCGGCGCCCTGCAAGCGGCGCGCCATTGCCCGGCGACGACAGCGGCGCTATCTCTCGCCGGCGCGGGGACGACCACGCGTTTTCCTTCATCGTTGGGACGGCCCGACACCCGCAAAGAACGGGAGTGTATCCATGCCGTGGATCTATCTGGCCGTCGCCGGCGTCCTCGAGGTCGTCTGGGCCTATTTCATGAAGCAGTCGGCGGGATTCACGAAGCCCGCCGAGAGCGCGGTCACCATCCTCACGATGATCGCGAGCTTCACGCTGCTCGCGCTCGCCATGAAGGCGCTGCCACTCGGCACGTCCTACGCAATCTGGACCGGCATCTGCGCGGTCGGCGCTTTCATCGTCGGTATCGCGTTCCTCGGCGAGAACGCCAACCTCCTGCGGGTGGCGAGCGCGGTCCTCATCCTCGCCGGACTCATCGGTCTCAAACTGGCAGCGCCGCCATGACCGCGTTGAGGTCCACCGGCTTGCCGACGACGACATAGTAGGCCGACCACGCCACGCCGAGAATGAGCACGGTGAGCAGCAGAGTGCCGCGCCAGGTGGAGCGCTCGTCGCGACCGGTCGGGGCGTCCATTGCGGGAAGGGGGTTCATGCGGTTTCTCCTGCGAGATGGCGCGGGTGCGCCGACGGTAAGGGCTTGCAGCGCCTTCAAACCCGACTGCGGGCGGGCGGCAGAGAGCGAGACGGCGCGCGCGGCGCGCAGGGGCAGGGGCGGACGGGTCGCGTCGAGGCGCACGAGCACGAGGCGTTTCTCCGCCGCAGCGGCCTCGCGCAGCATCGCGGTCTCGCCCGCCATCCGGCGCGACCAGAGCAGGACAAGCGTTTCGGCGGCGTCGAAGGCGTCCTTGTCGGACTTGAGGCTCGGCGCCTTCTGACGCGTTTCCACATCATGGCCGGCGTCCGCCAGCGTCCGCACAATGCGCGCGGCCACCCCCGCATCCGCGCTCGCGCAGGCGATAAGCACCCTTCCCATAGGTCTCCTCCGCCCCCTCGCTAGGCCCTCGCGGGGCGGGCGGTGAGGGAATTCGGCGGGCGCGGCAAGAGATCGTTAAGGGCGCCCCCAAAGGCGGCGCCCACCCCCCCTCGGGCGCTGAAAAAGGCGGCGCCGAAAAATACCTGCAAACTGCGCCCCGAACGGGCGTCGTTGCGGAGAAAACCTTAACCTCAACGCGCTTTAGCTGGTCTTTGATCTGGGAGCCTTGAATGGCGCGCGTCGCGGTATTGCTGGGGGGCTTGAGCCCCGAACGGCCGGTCAGCCTGAGCACCGGCGCAGGCTGCGTCGCAGCCCTGAAAAGGCTTGGCCACGAGGTCGGCGAGATCGACCCACAGGACGTCGACTGGATCGACCAGCTGAAGGCCTTCAAGGCCGACAAGGTCATCAACGTGCTCCACGGCGAGTGGGGCGAGGACGGGCGCGTGCAGGGCGTGCTCGAATATCTGCGCCTGCCGTACTCGCACTCGGGCGTGCTCGCCTCGGCGCTGGCGATGGACAAGGCCAAGACCAAGGCCGTGCTGGGCCTGTTCGGCATTCCGCTCGCGGCCGGCAAGCTGATGGATCGCCATGAGGCCGCCAAGGCGCATCCGCTGCCCGTGCCCTACGTCGTGAAGCCGAACGCGCAGGGCTCGTCCGTGGGCGTGTTCATCGTGCGGGAGGGCGCCAACCGCCCGCCCGAAGAACTGCTCGATCCCGACTGGCACTACGGTGAAGAGGTTCTCGTCGAGGAATTCATCGGCGGTCGTGAGTACACCGTCGCCGTGCTGGGCGAGAAGACGGGGCCGCGCGCGCTCGCCGTCACCGAAATCATTCCCGCCGGCGAGTGGTACGACTTCAACGCGAAGTACGCCGACGGCGGCTCGCGCCACGAACTGCCGGCCAAGATATCCGAGCACATGACGACAAGCATGATGCGCTGGGCCGAGATTGCGCATGAGGCGCTCGGCTGTCGCGGCCTCACGCGCTCGGATTTCAAGTGGGACGAGAAGACCGGCAAGGTCTGCCTCATCGAAGTGAACACCCAGCCCGGCATGACGCCCACATCGCTCGCGCCTGAGCAGGCCGCGCATCTTGGCATGAGCTACGACGAACTCGTCGCGTGGATACTGGAGGACGCCTCATGGCCCCGGTGAAACCGCGCAAATATCGCGGCAGGTCAGCGCCGCCGCCGCCGAAGGCAATGCCGCGTCTGGCGAAGATCAAGCTGGAAGGCGCAGCTTATGCCGAGCACGCCGCAAAGGCGCGCAAGGATCGCAAGCCCGGCGTGACACTGGCCGGCGCGCTGATCATCGGCGGCGCCGCGATCGCGGGCGCCTCGTGGATCGGCGGCAATCTCTTTTCCATCCGCGAAGCTGTGGCCGCGAGCGCCGATGGCGTGGCGACGGCTATCGGCTTCACCGCCACCATCGATGTCGAGGGCGTCGAAGGCCAGCGGCGCAAGGAAGTGGCTGAGGTCGTGCTGCCGGACGGACGCAAATCCATCGTCGGCACGAGCCCGCGCACGATGAAGGACAATGTGGAAAGCCTCGACTGGGTCGAAAGCGCCACGGTGCAACGGCGCTGGCCGTCGACAATCAAGGTCAGCGTGCAGCGCCGCGATGCGTTCGCGCTCTGGCAGGAAAACGGCACGCTCACGGTGGTCGATGCGGCGGGCGAGCGAGTCCACGGCGCGCCGCCCTCGGTCTACAAGAACTTGCCGCGCATCGTCGGCGCCGGCGCAGGCCCTGCGGCGGAGCCTGTGCTGCATGCGCTGGAAGAATTGCCGCTGACGCGTGCGCGCCTTGCGGCGTTCGTGCGCGTCGGCGAGCGGCGCTGGAATCTCAATCTGAAGAACGGCCTCGTGGTCATGCTGCCGGAGGAAGACCCCGTCGGCGCAATGGCGCGGCTTGAGAACCTGCAGACGCAATACCGTGTGATGGACGGCGCCTACATCCGTCTCGATCTCCGCGAGCCCGGCCGCCTGATCGCGCAGCCGCGTCCGCCGGTCGTCGCCACCACCGCTGCGCCCCGCGAACCCGCGCCGCGTCTTCTGCCGCAGGGCGCCTGAGATGGGCGCGTTCGAGGCCCGTCTCGGCCTGCGCGACCGCACCGGCGGACACCCGCCGCTCGCCGCCGTCGACATCGGTTCGGGCAAGATCGCCTGCCTGATCGCCGCCGCGCCTGCGGACGGCCCCTCCGAACTCGCCATCGACATTCTCGGCGTCGGGGCACTGGCGCTTCGCCACGGCGGCGGCTGCGTCACCGATCCCGACACGCAGGTGCGCATGTTGCGCGTGGCCTGCGACCAGGCGCTGCGCATGGCCGGTGACGCGATGCCGGCGTTCGCCACCGCCTACGCGGGCGGCGATCTCGTCACCACGCGCGCCACCGGCGTCGTGCGGGTGAAGAAGGGAATTATCACGCCGAAGGACGTTTCGGCCGCCATCGCCGCCGCACGCGTCGCCGCCGATCTCGAAGGTCGCCGTCTGCTGCATTGCCAGCCCATCGGCTACAGCATCGACGACAACGAACCGATCGCCGATCCGCGTGGTCTCGACGGTCAGGAACTCGCCGTTGAGGTCTGCCTCGTCCACGCGCCCGCCGAAGCGGTCGCGGCGCTGGAGGAGACGATCGTGCGCGCGGGCTTTTCCGAGCCTGTCTTCGTCGTCGCCGGTCCGTTCGCCGCTGCGCATGCGGTGCTGAGCGCCGAGGAGCGCGAGGCCGGCGCGGTCGTCATCGACTTCGGCGAAGCCCAGGTCGGCATTGCCGTGTTCGAGGACGGCGAGCTGCGGCACGCCGAGACGCTGTCGGGCGCCGGCGCGCGCCTGACGCTTGATCTCGCCGCGCGCCTCAACACCACCTTTGCCGTCGCCGAGCGCGCCAAGCTGGCGCACGGGGCTTTGTCGGGGGACTATGACCTCGGAGAGGCGCTGGAAGTGCCGACTCTCGGCGAGGACGGACGACTGGAGCAGGGGCGCGCGTTGCGCGGCGCCTTTGCCGAAGCATTGTTGCCGCGACTGGAAGAGATTTTCGAGCGCATCGGCCAGCGCCTGAGCCTCGCGGGGTACGGCGCGGCGCCTGCGGGCTACGGCGTGGCGCTCACAGGCGGCGTGTCGCTGACGCCCGGCATTCGCCAGATCGCGCATCGTATCCTCAAGCGGCCGGTGCGCCTGGCGCAGCCTGTGAATTTCGCCGGCTTCGAACATGGCGCCGCATGCGCCACCCATGCGCTGGCGACGGGCGTACTGCGCTGTGGATTCTCGCGGCTCGCGGCCGCCGCTCCACAGCCGGTGCGCGCCCGCATGGTCGCCGGTCCCGCCGTTGTGCGCGAAGGGGCGGGCGTCGGCGGCGGTGCGGTGGTCACGCAGGCCGTCGCATGGATCAAAGAAAATTTCTGAAGCTGCGTTCGACCGCTGGCGCAGTGCTTCCGAGTCTGTGAAAACAGGTCCTCCGGGGCCATATGCGCGTCTGCGACATCCCCAAGGTCTGTGAACTATGATTCATGTGAACGCGCCGTCCGTGAACGAACTTAAACCGCGCATCGTGGTGTTCGGCGTCGGCGGCGCGGGCGGCAACGCCGTGAACAACATGATCGACGCCCGACTGCAAGGCGTTGAATTCGTTGTCGCGAACACGGATTCGCAGGCGCTGCTGCGCGCCAAGACCGACAACCGCATCCAGCTCGGCGCCGCGATAACCGAGGGCTTGGGCGCCGGCGCGCGTCCGGAAGTGGGTCAGGCGGCGGCGCAGGAGTCGACGCCCGAGATCATGGAGTTCCTCGAGGGCGCGCACATGGTGTTCGTCGCGGCGGGCATGGGCGGCGGCACCGGCACCGGCGCAGCCCCCGTCATTGCGCGCGCGGCGCGCGAACGCGGCATCCTCACGGTCGCCGTCGTCACCAAGCCGTTCCATTTCGAAGGCCAGCGCCGCATGCAGCTCGCCGAAGCGGGCGTGCAGGAACTGCGCAAGCACGTCGACACGCTGATCGTCATCCCGAACCAGAACCTGTTCCGGATCACCAACGACCGCACGACGTTCGCCGAAGCGTTCCAGATGGCCGACCAGATCCTCTATTCGGGCGTGCGCGGCGTCACTGACCTCATGGTCATGCCCGGCCTGATCAATCTCGACTTCGCCGACGTGCGCACGGTCATGGCCGAGATGGGCACCGCGATGATGGGCACGGGGGAGGCCAGTGGGCCGAACCGCTCCATCGACGCCGCCCACGGCGCGATCACCAATCCGCTGCTCGACATCGTGTCGATGAAAGGCGCCAAGGGCGTCCTCATCAACATCACCGGCGGTTTCGACATGACGCTTTACGAGGTCGACAGCGCCGCCAACGAAATCCGCGCCGAAGTCGATCCGAACGCCAACATCATTCTCGGCTCGACGTTCGACGAGCACATGCACGGCTCCATGCGCGTCTCCATCGTCGCCACCGGCATCGACGATGACGCGATCGTCTCGATGAACACGGTCGTGCCGCCCGCGCGCAAAGCCGCTGACGTGTACGGTTCGGCGCCACAGCGTCGTCCGATACCGGGCGCCGAACAGCTGCCGCAGCTTACGCCCACCGCGCCTGCCGTCGGCGCCTACGACGAACCGCGCCCGACTTTCGCGCGGCGTCCTGAAGAACCAAAGAAGGCGGGCTTCAACCTGTTTGGCTGGATGAACGGCGGCGAGGCCGAACAGCGCCAGCCGCCTGCGCCGCCCGTCGTCGAGCACGAACCCCTCGTCCATGACGACGCGCCCCCGAACGACGAGGACCTGGAAATTCCCGCGTTCCTCCGCCGGCAGATGCACCCGCGGTAGGCGGCTTCGTCCGTTAGCTTTCGCTCTTCAGCCGCTCCAGCAGCGGCGCGTCCCTTGGCGTAAGTTTTCCCTCGTTCTTCAGGTCTTCCAGCATCGCCACGGCGCGGCTGCGGTGATCGTGGTGATCGTTTTCGCCGAGGGTGGCGAGGAGGGCGTGGACGACAGCCTGAAAGCGGCGCGTGCGCGGGTCGGTGGGATCGAGCGTGCGCAGACCCTCTGCGATCTTCAGTTCCTGCTCCCACGCGCTGCGTGCGCCGTGAGTGTCGCCAGCGGCGGAGGCGGCCATGCCGAGGCGTTCGAGGCAAATCGCGAGATCGCGCTTTGTCGATGGATCCTGCGGCGCCTTGCGGGCGAACGCGATGCGCGTCGCCAGGCTCGCTTCAAAGCGCTTCCGGGCGTGTTCCGCATCGCCGGCGGCGAGCGCCACGTCGCCGAGCTTGGTGTCGCTGACCGCGAGATCGCGCGCCCACATGCCGGGGGTCGTTTCGAGCGCCGCGAAGCGCGCACGCAGATCACGCGCCGTGTTGAAATGCGCGACCGCCGTCTGCGCATCGTTCGAGCGCATGGCGACGTCGCCGCAGCGGTCGTGCGCAACAGCGCTCTCGCGCGCCCAGAAGGCGCTCGCCGGATCGCGCAATGTCCACGTGGAGATGATTGCGAGGCCTTCCTTGAATGCATCGCGGGCGGAGTCGAGGTTGTTCTCCGCAAGCCCCGTTTCACCCACGCGCGCCCACAGGCCCGCAAGTTCGCGCGCGGAGTCTGGATCGTCGGGCTTGCGCTTCACCAGCCGGTCGACGACGCCGATGCCCTGCCAGTAGCTCGCGCGCGCCACTGCGTGATCGTTCGACGCGCGCGCGGCGTCGCCGAGCTTGCGCCACGAGAGCGCCAGATCGCGCGCCCAGTCGGTGTTGCCGGCGTCGCGCACTGCGAGTTGCGTGCGCACGGCAAGTCCGCGCTCGTGCGCCGCGCGCGCCGCCGCGTGATCGCCTTCCGCGCGCGCGAGATCGCCGAGCTTGGCCCAGCTGGTCCCCAGATCGCGCGCCCATTCGGGATTGTTGGTGTCGCGCGTGATCAGCCGCTCCATGAGGCGGCGCTTTTCCTCGAAGTGCACGCGTGCGCGCGCCAGATCGCCGATCGCCATCGCTAGATCGCCCAAGCGTTCGTGACCGACGCCCACGTCAGCGAGAAGCTGGCCGTTGTCGGGCTCGGACTCCGCCAGTTCGACGCTCACCTGCAGGCTCTGCTCGTAGCCGCGCCGCGCCTCGGCAGTTTCACCCTTCATGGCGGCGATGTCGGCGAGACGCCCCCAAGCGAGCGCGAGGTTGCGGCGGATCTCCCGGTCCTCGGGCTCCTGGCGGCTCAGCTCCTCATGGACGGTCCGGAAGGCGTTGAAGGCCTCGCGCGCCTCTTCCAGCCGGCCTGCCCGCATGGCGAGGTCGCCCAGGTCGTGTGCCGCCACGGCGCGCTCACGTGGGTCGCGGGCGAACTTGAAGCCGCGCACGGCGCAGTCCCAGGCTGCGGCATTCTCACCTGCTGACGATAATGTCCGCGCCAGACCGAGGTGGGCGGCAAAGTGCTCAGGGTCGAGGGCAATGGCCCGTTCGAAGGCCGCGATCGCCCGCTGGTGGTCGAAGCCGCGCGCCAGCGCACCGGCCCGGCGCGCCGCCTCCGCCGCCTCCGGGCCCTCGCCCGATTGCGCGCGCGCCATGAGGTTTTCGTAGGTTCGACGGGCTTCGTCGATGGAGGTGGAGGGCGTCGAGATCATTGCGATTGGGTTTGATACACGTTTCAGGGGAAGCCAAGGCCCGTCGTGAACCAATCGTCACCGGTCACGGCTTCAGAGGTTAACCGTCACAAACCGTAATCGTCTTTGAGTTGAGGTGAGGGCGCCGGTTCCGTAGCTGATCGGTTGGGGAAGAGGGTTCAGCCCAAAGGTTCATGCGCGTGGAACTGCAGCACACCATTTCGAGCCCGGCGGTTTGCGCGGGCGTCGGCGTCCATACTGGAGCGCGCGTGCGGCTGTCGATCCGCCCAGCGCCGATCGGGACGGGCATCATCTTCGTCCGTGGAGATGAGAAAGTCCGCGATTCCCGCATTCCCGCAACCGCAGATTACGTAGCGTCCACAAACTTGGGCACGACGCTCCGCAACGCCGCGGGTGTCGAAGTCGCCACCGTCGAGCACTTCCTGGCCGCATGCGCAGGTCTTGAGATCGACAACCTCTTCGTGGAAGCGGACGGCCCGGAACTGCCGATCCTCGACGGCTCCTCGGCGCAGTTCGTCCAGCTGTTGCTCAGCGCCGGTCGCAAACAGCAGGTCGCCGCGCGCCGCAGCATCGAGATCGTCGAGCGCATCGCCGTCGCTTCTGGCGACAAGTCAGCGTCGCTTGAGCCCGCCGAACGGGCCGAGTTCGACGTCACCATCCGCTACAAGGACGCCCCGATCGGCGTTCAGCGCCGCCGCTACTTCCCCGGCCGGGACGCCTTCCTGACCGAGATTGCGGATGCGCGCACGTACGGCTTCCTGTCGGACGTGGAAAAGCTTCACGCCATCGGCCGCGGCCTTGGCGCCTCCTACGAGAACACTGTCGTCATCGACGAGGGCCGCGTGGTCAACGAGGACGGCCTGCGCTTCGAGGACGAATTCGTCCGCCACAAGATTCTCGACGCCATCGGCGATCTCGCGCTCGCGGGCGCACCGATTCTGGGCCGCTACACCGCCGACCAGCCAGGCCATGCGCTCAACGTCAAACTGGTTCAGGCGCTGCTGGACACCCCCCGCGCCTGGCGCTGGGCGCCGCCGGACGTCGTGGCCGCCATGGCCGAACGGCGCACGCCCCTGTTCGCGGCCGCCGGCTGAACGATCGGGTGAAGCCGCCCCCAAGATCGCCCCCAAAGTCGCCCGGGGGATCGCCTCGGGGGCGCCTTTTTTCGAGATCATGAACCTCTGCAGCGCCGCAGCTTTGCGGCGGCGCGCGGCTCATGTATTCCAGCCGCTTCCATTGGGGAGCCGCCGCCGTGTCACTGGCGCCGGCCGAGACAACAGCCGACCGGGCAAGATCCCGGCGGCCCACGAGGGCCCGTCCGCATGATCCACCGCTCCAAGCGCCTGACGCAGGTCTTCCTCGCGCTCGCGCTCACCGGCTCCCTCGCCGCCTGCGCCGGGAATGAGAAGGAGCAACGGCTCCAGTACCAGGAACAGCCGGTCGAGCAGCTCTACAACCGCGCCGCCGACCTCATGGACCAGCGCCGCTGGACGGAAGCCGCTACGGCGTTCGAGGAAGTGGAGCGCCAGCACCCGTATTCGTCGTGGGCGCGTCGTTCGATGCTGATGACGTCCTACGCCAAGTACCAGTCCAACCAGTACGACGAGAGCATCGCGGCCGCGCGGCGCTTCATCCAGCTGCACCCCGGCAACGAGGGTGCGCCCTATGCGTACTACCTGATCGGCATCTGCAACTTCGAGCAGATCATGGACGTGGGTCGCGACCAGAAGACCACCGAACTCACGCTCGATGCGCTGAACGATGTCGTGCGCCGATTTCCACAGAGCGACTATGCGCGCGATGCGCGCCTGAAGATCGACATGGTCTATGACCAGCTCGCGGGCAAGGAGATGGAAGTCGGGCGTTTCTATCTCAATCGCGAGCAACACCTCTCGGCGATCAACCGGTTCAAGAAGGTGATCGACGATCCGAACTTCCAGCGCACGAGCCATGTGCCGGAAGCGCTGCATCGCTTGGTGGAGTCCTATCTCTCGGTGGGCCTGATCGAGGAAGCGCAACGCTCTGCGGCCATCCTCGGCCACAACTTCCCGGGCGATAAATGGTACGAACGTACCTACGCCTTGATGGGCGAACGCGGCGTGACGCCGGTGGGTGAACCCGAAGCGCGCCGCCGCGGCTGGCTCTCGCGCCTGTTCTAGGCGGACATGATCTTTGATCGCAGGCAGGCCATTGTCGGCGGCGTCCTCGCCATCGGCGCTTGCGCGCACACGCCGACAGGAGCGGAGAACATGTACGGACTTATCGGGAAGATGACCGCCAAGTCTGGCCAGCGCGACGCGCTGATCGCGGTGCTGATCGACGGCGTCGCCGGCATGCCGGGGTGTTTCAGCTACATCGTCGCGCAGGACCCGGCGGACGCCGACGCCATCTGGATCACCGAAGTCTGGGACAGCGAGGAGAGCCACAAGGCCTCGCTCGGGCTGCCGTCGGTGCGCGAGGCAATCGCCAAGGGCCGCCCGATGATCGCCGGCATGGACGCAGGCCAGGTGACGCGGCCCGTGGGTGGGCACGGTCTGGCGCGCGCCTGACGGGAGCGACCTTGGTTGCGCGGCGCGGCTTCAGCTAAACTCGCGCCATGTCCGACCTTCGCGCCATCGCCGCCGAGAACCTCACGAAGAAGCAGGCTCAGGCCGAACTCGCCGCGCTCGCCGACGAAATCGCGGGCCATGACGCGCGTTACTACCAGAAAGATGCGCCGAGTATTTCTGACGTCGAATACGATGTGCTGCGTCAGCGCAACGCCGCCATCGAGGCGCGTTTCCCCGATCTGAAACGCACCGACAGTCCGACCGAGCGAGTGGGCGCCGTCGCAGTCGAGAAGTTCGGCAAGATCCGGCACGGCGTGGCGATGCTGTCGCTCGACAACGCGTTTGCCGACGAGGACGTGAGCGCCTTCGTGCAGAAGCTGCGGCGTTTCCTGTCGTTGCCGGAAGACGCGGCGCTCTCGATCACGGCGGAACCGAAGATCGACGGGCTGTCTGCGAACCTGCGCTACGAAAAGGGCGTGTTGATGCTCGGCGCCACGCGCGGCGACGGCCGCGAGGGCGAGGACGTCACGGCGAACCTGCGCACCATCGCGGACATTCCCGCAAAGCTGAAAGGCAAGGCGCCCGATCTCATCGAAGTGCGCGGCGAAGTGTTCATGGAAAAGGCTGCGTTCAAGGCGATGAACGAACGCGCGCTCGAAGCCGGTGGCCAGACCTATGTGAACCCGCGCAACTTCGCCGCTGGCGCATTGCGCCAACTCGATCCAGCGATCACCGCTACGCGGCCCCTGCGCTTCTACGCGCACGGCTGGGGCGAAATATCCGCGCCGCTCGCCGACACGCAATCGGGCGCGATGGATGCGCTTGAGGCGATGGGCGTGCTGGTCAATCCGGACATGCGCGTTTGCCGGAGCGCGGACGAACTGCTTGCCGCCTACCGCAAGATCGGCGAGGGACGCGCAAAGCTCGCCTACGAAATCGACGGCGTCGTCTACAAGGTGGACCGCCTCGATCTGCAGCAGCGCCTCGGCTTCGTATCGCGCAGTCCGCGCTGGGCCATTGCCCACAAGTTCGCGGCCGAACAGGCGCAGACGGTGCTCGCGGGCATCGACATCCAGGTCGGTCGCACCGGCGCGCTGACGCCGGTGGCGCGGCTGGAGCCGGTGTTCGTCGGCGGCGTTACGGTGACTAACGCGACGCTGCACAACGCCGACTATATCGCCGGCAAAGGCGCCGACGGCGCGCCCATCCGCGACGGCAAGGATCTGCGTGTCGGAGATACGGTGGTCATCCAGCGTGCGGGCGATGTGATCCCGCAACTCGTCGATGTGGTGCTGGAAAAGAGACCGAAGGGCGCCAGGAGATTTGCATTTCCCACCGAATGCCCGCGCTGCGGATCGCACGTGGCGCGCGAGGTGGAAGGCGAGACCGGCGTCGTCGCGCGCTGCACCGGCGGCTTGAACTGTCCGGCGCAGACGGTGGAGCGGCTGAAGCATTTCGCGTCGCGCCGCGCCATGGACATCGAAGGTCTCGGCGACAAGCAGATCGAGGAGTTCTTCGAGATCGGCCTGCTGAAGGAGCCCGCCGACATCTTCCAGCTCTCGCAGCATCGCGACGCGACTATGGAGCGCGAAGGCTATGGCGAGAAAAGCCTGACCAATCTCTTCGCCGCGATTGACGCGCGCCGTACGCCCGACTTGTCGCGTTTCCTCTTCGCGCTCGGCATCCGCGACATCGGCGAGACGACGGCGGGCGTGCTCGCTCGGTATTTCGAGACGTGGGAGGCGTTCGAGGCGGCGTGTCTCGCGGCGGAGAAGGGACGGCCGGGGGAGGCGTATGTCCGGCTCACGCTGATCGATGGCGTTGGCCCCGGCGCGCGCGATGCACTGTTGAAAGCGGCGCCTGCGCTCGAAGCCACGGGTGATCTTTTTGACGGCGCGCCGCCATCGATTAAAGGCGTGAACACGCGGGCATGGCAAGGGCTGACGCAGGCCTTCGGCGATAGGACCGCGGTGATCGCTGCACTGAAAGCCGCCGCTGCGCAGCAACCGCAGGAAGCCTTCGACGCGTTGGTGAAGATCGACGGCGTCGGTCCGGTCGCTGCGGAGCGGCTCTGCGATTTCTTCGGCGAGGCGCACAATCGTGCAGCGATGGCGCGCCTGCTGAATGAGGTGACACCGCAAGCGGAAGCGCGCGTCGCCACATCCAGCCCGGTGGCGGGGATGACAGTCGTGTTCACCGGCACGCTGGAAAAGATGAGCCGCGACGAAGCGAAGGCGCGCGCGACCATGCTCGGCGCGAAAGTCTCCGGCAGCGTGTCGAAGAAAACCGATCTTGTCGTTGCGGGACCGGGCGCGGGATCGAAACTGAAGGACGCCGAAGCGAACGGCGTGAAGGTGATCGACGAGGATGCGTGGCTGGAATTGATCGGGGATGCGTAAAGAATGCGGGCCATAAGCCCGCGCTCCAACTCGCGGAAAGCGAGAACATTACGAACAGGTAGTCCGATCGCGGACTCGTTCATCGACACCGGCCGGGAGCGCCGGCGTCCTGCCGGCAAATCGTTTCCCCGTAGCGCGCATGATGCCGGCGAGACGCCGGCGCTCCCGGCCTGCGGTGTTTTCAGGATTCAATCCGACCGGGTCGCGGGCCCCCTTATGATCCCGCCCATGAAAGCCTTCGCGCTCCCGCCAGAAACGGCAGCATGGACCAGCGCCCTGCAGACGGACCTCCGCCTGTGGGTGCTGATGCTCGTCGCCTGGATGGCGAGGTATATGCCTTCGCGGTGGATGCGGTTGTGGTTGCAACAATCCATCCGTGACGCGCGG
Organism: Alphaproteobacteria bacterium; assembly: GCA_034440275.1. Lineage (GTDB taxonomy): Bacteria > Pseudomonadota > Alphaproteobacteria > Caulobacterales > Aquidulcibacteraceae > VFBF01. The sequence continues at coordinate 9,819 of JAWXBS010000031.1, read as the reverse complement.
AAAGACGTGAAGCTGCTGATCTTCGCAAAAGTGCTGATGCGTTTGCGACATCGCGCAGTCGATCATCGACATCAAGTCGCACAACCCGCCGCCATCTCCGCGCCGCCGGGATTCCGGCTGCGGCGCAGGCGCACCAAGACCCTGAACCTCGTCACGCGTGGCATCCGCCTGCGCACATTGGGTGAAGTGCGAAAGGTGATCGAGACCATTGATCGCGTCGTCACGCACGCGCTGCGCCGCCTGCCGATGACGATCCTCACGCACCAGCTCGTCGGGGTGGCGATACCGGCGTGCGCGTTCGATTGCTGCGCTCCCGCGCCTGCCAAACAGGCCGCAGACACATCATGACTATTGAAACGGGACCGCCGGCGCCGCGCCGGCAATCGGTATCAAAGCCACGCGAGATTCCCCGGAGTCTGGCGCCGCGCCTGCGTGCCGGCGGGGCGCCGGCGGCCCTCATCGCTGAAAGCGGCGCGCTCTTATCGAGGCGGTCCCTGCGGCGGACGCGGCGCAGCAGCGGGCGGCGCCACGACTTCGTAATAACCTTGCGGACGCAGGCCGCGCTGCAGCGAACGCTGCAAAGCGGCGCGCAGTTGCGTGCGGTCCCCGACGAGGCACGTCTGGCTGTCGAGATAGTCGATCTTGAGTTCGCTGCGGTCGGCGTCGGTCAGGCCACGGCATTCGGGCGCGTACGTCCACACGCGTGGGCCGTCGATCTTGGCGATGCCGTAGGTGGCGCGCCCGCCCTCGATCACCTGCGCCACCAGCCACACGCGATCCAGCGGCGCGACGCGGTAGGTGATGCGCTCGCGCGGGTTGGCGAGCGAGACGATCTCGTAGGCGTCGCCGGTCCAGCGGAAGAGGACGGCCTCCGCGAGCGGCCCGCCGCCCATGCGGTCGAAGGCGACGTGCTTGGCATACCCCTCGGTTCCGAACACGCGCACGCTCTCGCGCGCTGTCACCAGCGGCTCGCGAGAGGCGAAGCAGCCGGGCAGCAACGTGACGCCCGTCCCAAGGACGAGCGCTCGGCCGAGGCCGGTGAGGAGGGTGCGACGGTTCAAGCGCGCGTCTATCGGCGGCGAGAATGGCGAATGCGGGGCGTTGTGACGTCACACCTCCATGATCGGTGCGGTGTGTTCGTTCTCGGTGCGCTTCTTTTCTTTGAGCACGGCGAAGGAGGTGGCCATGCCGAAGGAGCCGTCAGCAGGGGCCGTGATGTTGTGGGCGGCGTAGAGCCGCTGCTGCAGCGCGCGCACAGAGTCGCCACGACTGCCGTGGCGCAGCCGTCTGTAGCCGTTCTGGAAGTCCGTTGCCATGATAGTGCAACGCAGCTTCAAGTCCGGTGAGCAGCATGTAGTGGAACGTGCCGCCCTTTTCCGGCTCGGCCGCCACCGAAAAGCCGTCAGGTTTTGTGAGCCCGCAGACATCCCGGAACGTGCGCCATGCACCGTGCGCGAAGTTACGTTCCGGCATCTGGTAGCCGCCCGGGATCACCTGGCATCCCTGGGAGGAAAAGAGCGGATAGGAAGCGCGCGACCCGCCGGCGTGGAGATTGTGGCTGGCGCCCTGTGTCCACATGTCCTCGGCCTGGAAGGGATCGTAGCTGAGGTCGTTCGGCGTGCGCAGCACCACGTATTCCTGGTCGATGCGCAGCGCGCCGCGCTGAGGGTATTGCGCCGATCCGTGCGTTCCGGAGCGGTAGCGGTAGAAGCCCGTCGGCAGGAGGCTGCAGCCGTAACCCTTGTACGGAACGAAGGCGTGCACCAGACCCGCTTCCGGTACGGTGGAGGCGCGAAAGAGCGTGATCTGGTTATCCTCCAGGCGCCACACGCCGATCATGCAGCGCATGTCCACATGGTTGGGTGTGACCACGCGCATGCGGTGCTTCGCAGCCCACGGCGCCGACGCCGCGCCACTTTCGAGCTGACAGCCGCGCAGGCCGAACGTGAGCGTGCCGCGTTTCAGTATCGAAAGGTCGAAGGCGTTGCGCTCGGCCAGGAAGCGCAATGTGGCGCCGCTCAGTTCAAAGCCTGCATCGGTGCTGCGCTGAAAGCCGCCGACGAGTTGGTTGCCAATGCTGCGCGTGGAGAGATGGCGATAGTCCGACGCACGTTCGTCGCGCGGCCAGATGGCTGGCGGACGTTGAAAGCCTGTCTGCCAATAGTTCTTGGCGACCTGCGGAGGTGTCCAGCCCGGAAGCGGGCCGGCAATGATCGTGGAGCGGGTCGCCAGGTCGCCGCGTTGCGCTGCTTCCTGGAGGCGACGCACGCGCTCGCCGTTCTCGGTCCATGGCGCCACTATCGTGTCGACGCCGTTCGCCCCGATGACGGCGATTCCGGAGGCCGCAAGCGCTGGCAGCTCAATCGCGGCGGCGGCGTCGTAATCGACCATGCTGTCAGGGTCTGAGCCGGCTTGGGCGAAAGCAGCGCCCGAGCCTGCGCCCGCAGCGAGCGCGGCGGCGGCTGACCGGGCAAAATCCCGTCTGTTCATCATCCCCTCCATTGTGTCCGTCGTAACCTTAGCGCCTGGCGAGGGGCTGAAAAGGGGCGGTGGCAGGCTGTGCGGGCGGTCTTCGGTTAGAATGCTCTTTCTAGACACTCTCCCTAGAACCGGCGGCGATGGCGCGTGGGTCGCGCCGACCGGAGTTTGAAATCATGGCGACGAAGAAGCTGAAAGTGATCGAAAAGGCGCAAGCCGAGGACGTGGCGCGCAAGATCTGGCTGGCGGGCGTGGGCGCCTACGGCCGCATGTTCGCGGAAGCCGGCGATCGTGTCGGCAAGGCGGCGGGCTCGGCCAACGACCTGTTCGAGCAGCTCGTCGCGCGCGGCGAAGCGCTTGAGGACGTGGTGCGCGATCGTCTCGAAGGCAACGAAGCGACTCAGAAGGTCGCCGGTGTCATCGGCAAGATCCAGGATTTCCGCGCCGAACAGCGCGCCGCGCTGAAGTCGCGCGTGGAAACGGTCCGCAAGGCCGTGGACGGCGCGATCGCCCCGTACAATCCGCTGGCGCTCGCCAAGCAGGTGGAAGAACTCAGCCAGCGCGTGGAAGCGCTGGAAGCCAAGCGCGTCGGCGCAAAGCGCGTGGCAGCGAAAGCCGCTGTGACGAAGGCGCCGCGTCGCGCCGTCGCCGCCGCGCGCCGCACGAAGCGCTAGACCGCCAACGCCTGGACGGGCGCCATGATCTCGGACGCCGCGCGCGCGATCTGCGTGCGCGGCGCACCGGGGGCGCCTTCAAGATCCAACTGGACCAGCTTGAACGAAAGTCCGAGCACGATCTGGCGGGCGAGCCCGTCGACCAGTTTCGGTTTCACCTTGATCGCGCCGCGTTTGGCCAACCCGTTCAGGATGTCGACCACACAACCGTACTGCGCGCTCATCACGCGGCGATAGCGGGGGCTGAGTTCCGGGAACGCCTTCGTCAGCGCCCCGGCTTCACGAAAGAGAAAGCGCATGTCGTGCGTCTCCTCCAGCAGGATGCGGATCTGGGTTTCCATCTCGGCGACGTCTGCATCGGGCTTCGCCAACGTCTCCACCGCGCCGTCGAGCACGAGCGCCAATTCCGCCTCGTAGGCGGCGAAGAGGGTCGAGACGATCTCGGCCTTGCCCTTGAAATGGTAATAGAGGTGCCCCGGAGAGATGCCCAAGGCGGCGGCGATATCGACGGCGGAAAGCCCGCTCACGCCCTCCTCGTTGAAGAGGGCGAGCGAGGCCGTCAGGATGCGGTCGCGCGTCTTCACTGAACCCGGTCTCCCGTCCGCGCCGAAGCGCGTTGACTCAAGGGCATATGGCCCCGCACCTTTCCGCAACTTGAACCCAACAAGCGAATCCGCACGCCAGAGGCGGATCAGGGCAGGGAGCGATCGAATGGCTAAAGGCGGCTTGGACCTCGGTCCGGATGCCCCGGATCACGTCGTGGCGCTGAACCCCATCGTCGGGCTCGCGCGCGAGGATCTGATGGGCGCAGTGGCGGTGATGCTGCGCGAGACGGCGGGCAAGCCCGTGACGGCCGTGAAGCATCTGAAGACCTTCTCGGAAGACGTGGTGAAGATCGTGACGCAGAAGTCCGACCTCGCGCCCGATCCGCGCGACAAGCGCTTTCTCGATCCGACTTGGGCGAAGAACCCGTTCTACAAGGCCGGCATGCAGTACTATCTCGCGGTGCAGAAGGGCACGGCCGCGTGGATGAAGGATCTGAAGCTCGATGAGCTGGAGCGCGCGCGCGCCAACTTCGTCGTCCAGATGCTGCTCGATTCCCTGTCTCCCACGAACACGCTGATCGGCAATCCGTCGGCCATCAAGCGCGCGTTCGACACCGGCGGCGTCTCGCTCGTGAAAGGTCTGAAGAACGCCTACGAGGACATCACCGAGAACGACGGCCTCGTCAGCCAGGTCGACAAGAAGCCGTTCAAGCTCGGCAAAAACATCGCCGCCTCGGACGGCGCCGTCGTCTACAAGACCGAGATGATGGAGCTGATTCAGTACACGCCCACGACGCCGGACGTGCACAAGATCCCGCTGCTGATCATCCCGCCGCAGATCAACAAGTTCTACGTCAACGATCTCACGCCCGAAAAGAGCATAGTGAAGTTCCTGCTCGATGCAGGGATCCAGGTGTTCGTCGTGAGCTGGCGCAATCCCGTCGCGGAGCATCGCGGCTGGGGGCTCGATGGGTATGTAGACTCGCTGATCGAGGCGATGGACGTGATGACCGACATCACCAAGTCTAAGAAGATCAACGTGTCGGGCGCCTGCTCCGGCGGGATCACGACGGCGACGCTGCTTTCGAAGCTCGCTGCGGCAGGCGATGAGCGCGTGAACGCGTTCGTGCTGATGGTCTGCGTACTCGATCCGCAGATGACCGATAGCGAGGTGGGTGCGCTGGTGTCGAAGAACGGCATCGAGATGGCGCGGCGGCGGTCGGCGAAAAGGGGCGTTCTGGAAGGCGCTTCGCTCGCGCGCACGTTCGCTTGGCTTAGGCCGAACGATCTCGTGTGGAACTACGTCGTCAACAACTACCTTCACGGAGATGATCCGCCGCCGTTCGACGTGCTGTTCTGGAACAACGACTCCACAAACCTGCCGGCGCAGCTGCACTCGGACTATCTGCGCGTCTACGAGGAGCAGCCCTTCGTCAATCCGGGCAAGGTCGATCTCGCAGGGCACAAGATCGATCTGACGAAAGTGAAGCAGGACTGCTTCATCGTCGCCGGCGTCACCGATCACATCACGCCGTGGAAGGCCTGCTACCGCACCACGCAGATGCTGGGCTCGGAGAACATCGAGTTCGTGCTTTCGCATTCGGGCCACATCCAGGCGCTGCTCAATCCGCCGGGCAATCCCAAGGCGAAATACTACCGCAGTCCCAACAAGGCGCCGCCGAGCACCGATCAGTGGATGATGGGCGGCGCGTCCGAGCAGGCGGGCTCCTGGTGGCCTCACTGGAAAGAGTGGCTCGTCGCGCGCTCGGGCCCGACGAAGAAGGCGCCAGCCAAGCTGGGCGCGGCAAATCATCCTCCCGGCGACGCCGCACCCGGCGCTTATGCGTTCGAAGACGGCAAGCCGAAACGGACAAGGAAGAAAGCCTGATGCAGAATCCCAACTCGCGCACGCCGCGTCTCGAAATCGAACGCATCGGCGGGCGCGAAATCCGCCATGCGGTGTGGTCGGCGAAAGCCGGGAGTAAACCACAGCGCCCGATTCTCTTCTTCAACGGCATTGGCGCGAACATCGAACTCATGGCGCCGCTGGCGGAGTGGATCGACGATCGCGATATCATCACTTTCGACATGCCGGGCGTAGGCGGTTCGCCGCCACCGCGCGTGCCGTACCGTCCGTGGATGATCGCGCGCATGACGATGCGCCTGCTCGATCATCTCGGCTACGACAAGGTGGACGTGATGGGCGTGTCGTGGGGCGGGGGCATGGCGCAGCAGTTTGCGTTCCAGCATCCGAGCCGCGTCGGCAAGCTGATCCTCGCGGCCACATCGCCGGGTATGCTGATGGTGCCGGGCGAAATCGGCGCGCTGTCGAAGATGGCCAACCCGCGCCGCTATTTCGATACGCAGTTCATGAAGGACAATTTCCGCGCCCTCTATGGCGATGAGGAAAATGTGGCGGGGTCGCACGCCGATCGCATCTCGCCGCCGACGCGGGTGGGCTATGCGTATCAGCTCGGCGCCATGGTCGGCTGGACGAGCGCGCCGTTCCTGCCTTTCGTGCGCCAGAAGACGCTTGTGCTGATGGGCGCCGACGATCGCATCGTGCCGGTGGTGAACGGGAAGATCTTGGAGACACTGATCCCACGTGCGCGCCTTGAGGTCGTCGCGGGCGGGCACCTCTTCCTCGTCTCGCGCGCCAACGAGAGTGTGCCGCTGATCAAGGAATTTCTGGCGGAGAGTGACGAGGATTTCGAGGCGAAGAAGGCCGCTTGAGCCGCCAGATTTCTATGCAGCTTGCGCGCCCCGTACCAACTTGCCCGGCAATGCGCTCGTCGCGACGCCGTCGCGATAGGTGATCTGTCCGGACACGATGGTGGCGCAATACCCGCGCGAACCCTGCAGCAGGCGCTTTCCGCCGGCCGGCAGGTCGTAGCTCATGCGCGGCGGCGCGATGCCGAGACCTTCGAGATCGATCACGTTGAGATCCGCCTTCATGCCGCGCGCGATCACGCCGCGATCGTGCATGCGGAACATGCGCGCAGGCTTCTGCGTGAGGCGGTGCACGGCGTCTTCGAGTTTCATTTCGCGGCGCTTGCGCACCCATTCGGTGAGCAGGAAGGTCGACACGCTCGCGTCGCAGATCGTGCCCACATGCGCGCCGCCGTCACCGAGGGCGGGGACGGTCTGCGGGTGGAACAGCATCTCCTTGATCACGCCGCCGGTGGGGTCGGTGAAGTTCGTCAGCGGTACGTAGATCAGCGCGCGGCCTTCGTCCTCCAGCAGCACGTCGTAGAGGAAGTCGAACGGATCACGGCCCGCGCGTTGCGCTCGCGCGCTGATGCAGTCATCGAGCGAGGGCATGTACTGCGGATCGGCGACGCCGAGCGAGAAGAAACGGTCGAGCTTGGAACCGAGGAACTTGATGAAGATGTGCGCGTCTTCGTCGGCTTCCGAAAGGATGGCGCGCTTCACTTCGGGATCGCGCAGGCGCGCGACCTTGTCCTTCAGCGGCAGGTGCTCGATCGCCTTGTAGGTTGGACGGAAGCGGAAAGTGTGCATGGACGCGTCGAGGCCCATGAGCACGCCGATGGGGCGGGCGATGGCCTGCGCTGTGATGTCAGCGCCGGCGGCGTTCGCCGCTTCTAGATGGCTGACGACGCTGCGCCAGAGATCGGGGCTCGCATCGTTCTGCAGCAGCGTGAACGTGCCCTTGCCGCCGCCGTCGCGGACGATGTCGGCAAGCGCGGCGAATTCCGCGTCGAGATCCTCCCAGTCGGTGATCATCTGGAAGGCGGCGCCCGGAGAGGATTTCAGCGCGGCGCCGACGCCGCGAAGCTCTGCGTGTGCGGCGCGATAGGTGGGCGTGAAGTCGCCCGCCGCCGTGCGGTGCGCGAGCGTGCGCGAGGTGGAGAAGCCAACGGCGCCCGCGCGCAGGCCGTCCTCGACGAGGCGGCGCATCAGCACGATGTCATCCTCGGTCGCTGCTTCGCGCGCGATGGCGCGTTCGCCCATTGCGTAGACGCGCACAGGGCCGTGCGGCACGAAGGCCGCGAAGTCAGCGTCGCGCGGACGCTTTGCGATCGCGTCGAGATATTGCGGGAAGGTCTCCCAGTTCCAGTCGAGGCCCTCGGCCATCACGGCGCCCGGAATGTCCTCCACGCCTTCCATCAGGCTGATGAGTGCGTCGTGATCGGCGGGACGACACGGCGCGAAACCCACGCCGCAATTGCCCATGACGACAGTGGTCGCGCCGTGTTGCGTCGACGGTTGCAGGCGATCGTCCCAGACGGCCTGGCCGTCATAGTGGGTGTGGACGTCGACGAAGCCCGGTGTGACGATCATGCCCCTGGCGTCGATCTCCTCGGCGCCGGCTTTCAGGCCCTTGCCAACGGCGGCGATGCGACCGTCCTTGATCGCCACATCCGTATCGATCAGCGCGCCGCCGGTTCCATCGGCGACCGTACCGCCGCGCACGACGAGATCGTATTCCGCCATCTCGGGCTCCCTTTGCTTTTGTCGCAGTGTGCGCCCGAACGGGGAGGCGCGCCAGTTTGCGCAAGGGAAGTCCGGAACCTAGACCTTCGGCGGATCGCCGAGATCGTCTTCTTGCAGCGAGGTCTCCACCAGTCGCATTTCCACGTCGAGGAGCTTGAGCGCGTCGTCGGCCAGGCGATCGGCGTAGTGCGTGAAGGCCTTGTCGAGCTTGCCGACAAGGGCGCCGATGTCGGTGAGGCGCTTGGCGTTGCGCAGCGGTTCTGCTTCCAGAAGGCCGTAGCTTTCCACGAGTGTTGCGCTGCGCGGCAGGTAGTAGGTGAGAAAACGCTGCACAGTCAGCAGCGTCGAAGGATCCTCGTGCACGGCGTTGAGGATGAGAGAGGCCGTGTGCGCCATGTGACCTGCGTCGAAACGCACCACGGGGTCGCGCACCGTTTCGGCTGCGTCGGTGAGCCTGTGCGCATCAAGTCGCGCCGACATGAGCGCCATGGCGGGGGCCGAAGCGGGCGACGGGACAAACCGCGGCGCTGTCGCTGCAGCCAGCCCGCCGAAGGCGGCAAAGCCCGCCGCATACGCGAACGCCGCTGCGCCGATCCCGACGAGAATGGGCGCCTTGAACAGCAGCACCACAAGCGGAAGGACGAACGCGGCGGCGATGCCGCCGGCCGTCAACGCACGCGTCTCGCTCATGAACTCAGCGCGCAGTCTGGTCGGTCAGCGCCTTGCGCAGCTCGCCGCTGAGCTGCTCCATCCGGTTCTCGACCTCGATGCGCTTGGCGCGGCCTTCTTCCTGCACGCGGATCACGCCCGACAGCGTCTCGATGAGATCGAGGTTGGTCTTCTCAAGCGTTTCGAGATCGACGATCCCGCGTTGCGACTGCTCCTCGATGTCGATCGCCTGATCCTTCATCATGTCCGACGTCTGGCGCAGCATGGCGTTGGTGGCGTCGGTCACGGTCTTCTGCAGATCGAGCGCTTCCTTCTGGCGGTTGAGGCCGAGGATGAGCACCATCTTCTGTTTCCAGAGCGGGATGGTCAGGCGTGTGGACGCCTGCAGTTGCTCCATCAGCGTCTCGTCGCTCGCCTGCACAATACGGATCTGCGGCAGCTGCTGGATGCCGATCTGACGCGCCTGCTGGAGATAGAAGACGCGCTTTTCCAGACGGTCGAGCGCCTGCACGGCGTCGTTGTAGGCCTGCGCCTCCATGAGGCCGCCGCCATCTGTGGTGGTCGAGGCTGTCTCGGACGCCGCCTTGAGGCGTGGGAGTTCGTTCGCGCGGAAGTCCTCCGAGAAGAGCTTTCCTGCCGCGATGTAGCTTTCGAGATCGAGGATCGACGTGCGCGTTTCCTCGTGCAGGTCGTCGAGCATGGCGATGTCGCGCCGCAACGCCTCACGACGCTTGTCGAGTTCGATGCCGACGCCGTCGATCTGCCCCGCCACGTCGTCGTAGCGGGCCTTGAACTTCTCGACCTGCGCTTTCGCGTTGCCGAACAGCTTACCGAAGAAACCCTCGTCCTGCAGCGCGGCGGGGTCGAGCTTCTTGGCCTTCATGATGATGTCAGTGAGCAGCTTGCCGGTGTCGCCGAGTTCGCGGTTGCGCGTCTGCGCGAGCACCTTGTCGGCGTAGCTGGTGACGGAGCGCTGCGCGCGGTCGCCGTAGGTGGAG
>JAWXBS010000030.1:0-38488 GCA_034440275.1 Alphaproteobacteria bacterium | reverse complement strand
GCGGTATGACATGGGCGATGAGGTGGCCCGCCTGCGCCGCGCGCGCAAGACGCGCGCGCGGCGAAATTGGACATGCGGCCTAGCCCGCCGGCGCCGGCGTCGGCCGCTGGACCACGCTCTCGAGGTTCTGCTTCACCTGCCGGGCGTCGAACGCCTGGGCGTTGTTGGCGGGCTTGGGACCCTTGAACAGCACGACTTCTGCGGTCGCCTGGTAGCGCGTCACTTCCCGGTAGGTCGTGTCGTCCCAGAAGGGATCGTAGAACGGACGCCAGCCATAGCGCGGCGCGTACCACGAATAATACGGGCGGAACCCGGAATAAGCCGAGTTGCCGTAGGGCACGAAGCGCGACGTGCCCTCGGTGCCCCGCTGGGAGACCACGAAGTAGTCGAAGCCCTGCTGCAGCGTGAGTTCCGCAGCCCGGAAGAGCAGGTAGCTCTCCACGGTTTCGCGTTCGGTGATGGAATTGCCGTTGAACTGGATCGTGTACCGATTGTCTTCGATCTTGCGTTCCACATAGCCGTAGTCGCCACTGCGGGCGGCAGGCTGATAGGGTGTGGCCGTGGCGCAGGCCGCGAGGGCCAGCGCTGCTAGGACCACGAAAAACCGTGTCATGGGCGTACTCCTGACGCGCTCGTCTCGCTCTATGGACAATCTAGGTCGCGCCGGGTCGCGGCGCCACATCCTTGCCAAAACACTTGACCACACGTTCGGGCGCCGTTCAGCCGGGCGCTGGCATCGAGCCGCACCATTCTGTGAAGGAACTGTCATGCGCCGCACCCTCGTCCTCCTCGCCGGCGGCGTCGCCGCGACCCTGCTCGCCGCCGCCCCCCTGATGGCGCAGCAGCCCCCACCGACCCCGGCGGCCTCCGCCCGCGCGATCCAGGACGGTTGCGTGCGGCGCGGCGAGGACCCCCGCGTTTGCGCCTGCGGCGTCGGCATCGCCTACTCCAAGCTCGATCCCGAAGCCTTCGCCCTCATCCCGCAGATCGACCCGCTCATCGACGAGCCCAACCAGGGCAGGCAGCTGCAGGGCCTGCTCACCATCGCCAGCCGCAGCGGCCTCTCGGTGAGCGAGCTACAGGGCGCCTACAACACCATCCGCGCGAACCGCACGGAAGTGAACGCCGTCTGCAAGCCGCTCGCCCCGGCCCGCGCCGCGACGAAAAACTAGACGCGACAAAACGTTAGACGCCCTCCGGCGGCGGGCCTACCATCCGACCCATTCAAGGGAGGGATGCCCGATGAAACGCGCCTATCTCGTATCCGCCGCCGCGCTCGCGCTGACCGCTTTCGCGCCGCCCGCACCAACCGTTGACCCCATCCTCGCCGCCGCCATCGGTCAGGCCCGCTGCGCGCCCATGTCTGCGGGGGTGCGCAACTTCCTCGCCGCCGCGAGCGCTTACGCACAAACGCAGGCGCAAGCCCAGCCGACCGCCGCGCCACCGCTGATGGCGGGCCTCGGCGAGACGCACATGAAAATCACCACCACTAATGCGCGCGCACAGGCCTATTTCGACCAGGGCCTCAGAATGCTGCACGGGTTCAACCACGCCGAGGCGGCGCGCGCGTTCCGCGAGGCGCAACGCCTCGATCCGAATTGCGCGATGTGTTTCTGGGGCGAGGCCTTCGCGCTCGGCCCCAACATCAACGCGCCGATGAATCCCGACGACAACGAACCCGCCTACAAGGCCGCGCGCGCTGCGTTCGACAAGGCTGACGGCGTCACGGAGAAAGAGCAGGCGCTGATCGACGCGATCATGCACCGCTACGCGCGCCGCGCGCCCGCAGACCGCGCGCATCTCGATCGCGCCTACGCCGAAGCCATGCGCACCGTCGCCGACCAGTACGCCGACGACGACAACATCCAGACCTTCGCCGTCGAGGCGATGATGGACACGCAACCCTGGAACTACTGGCAGGCCGGCGGACGCGAGCCCTACGGCTTCACCGGCGACATGGTCACGCGGCTGGAGAAGGTGCTCGCCCGCAGTCCCCGTCACGCGGGCGCGATCCACCTCTACATTCACGTTGTCGAAGCGTCCTCAGATCCGTGGCGCGCGGAAAAGTATGCCGACACGCTGGAGCGTCTCACGCCGAGCGCGGGTCACCTCGTCCACATGCCGGCGCACATCTATTATCGCGTGGGACGTTTCGGAGATTCCATCCGCGCCAATCAGCGCGCGGCCAGGGCCGACGAAGTCTACATGGCGGCGGCCAATCCGAGCCCGATGTACCAGTACGGGTACTACACGCACAATCTGCACTTCATCATGACGAGCGCGCAGATGTCGGGCGATGCACGCACGGCGCTGACGTCGGCGACGCGGCTCGATGCGGCGCTGCCGATGGAGATGGCGCGTGCGGTGCCGCTGGCGCAGCCGGTGAAGGCCGCGCCCTGGTTCGCCAAGGCGCAGTTCGCGACGCCCGCCGCGATCCTTGCGGAGCCGGCGCCCGCGGACGGCGTCGACTATGTGAAGGCGTCGTGGCTGTTTGCCCGCGCCATCGCCTATGTGCGTTCGGACCGCCTCACCGAAGCGCGCACGGAAAGCGCCAAGATCGCCGCGCTCTCCGGCTCAGGCAATTTCAGCGCGATGGAAGCGGGCGGCATTCCGGTAAAGGACATCCTCGCGATCTTCGGGCACGTCGTGGAAGGCCGTGCGCTGATGCGCGAACGCAAGTTCGACGCCGCAGCGGCGCAGTTCCAGACAGCAACCGACATGCAGGCCAAGCTCCCCTACATGGAGCCGCCCTATTTCTATTTTCCGGTCCGCCAGTCTCTCGGCGCGGCGCTCGTGGCGGGCGGTCATCCCGCGCGTGCGGAGCGCGAATTCCTGCACACGCTGATGGAGCACCCCAACAACGGCTATGCGTTCTGGGGCCTTTCGGAAGCGCGCAAGGCGCAGGGTGATTCAAATGGCGCAGCCGCCGCGCGGCGCTTCTTCAACGATGCCTATGCAGGCGATCGGCGCGCGGTGACGCTGACGACATTGTAGTACCCGGAGCCCGCCCCCATCCCCCGCTTCGCGGGTACTTCCCCCGCAAGCGGAGGAAGACAAAGCGCCGGCGCCTTATCCTCCTCCGTAGCGAAGCGTACGGGGGAGGTGGCAGTCGCGGTACGCGACTGACGGAGGGGGCCTACCCCGGAAAGCTCTGCAGCCCGACCTTCGTCAGCGTATCCCCATCCACCGCATAGCAGGCGAGGCTCTCGCCGCCCTGCACGTGACAGAACATCGGCTTGTTCGCCGCGCGGATCGCCGCGTACTGCGCCTGCGTCATGCCTTCCTCCGGATAGAAGGGAAACTCGCCCGCCGTCGGTTGCGCGGCGCCCGCCTTCCACTCCGGCAGCTGACCGGTCGCATCCTCTTCGTGAACCGACGACACCCAGTCGGCCACCGCGGCCTTGAGCGACTCCGGCGACACCGCCGTCGAAAATACCGTGTTCGACATGACGCCCACGTCGTATCCGCCATTGGACAGCAGCACCCTGCCCGCAGCGTCGCGCACAGTGATCACGGCCTCGCCGGTGTTGCACGTCGGTCCGGCCGCTGCGCCGGTGATCGTGTAGCCGGACGTTGCGCCCTTCGGCGTCCAGGTGTGCGTCGCCGTCGCCGCGCATGCGCCTTTCGGATCCGCGAGCGCGGCGACACCCGACGAGGACGCCGGCGCCGTCGATGCGGCGGGCGCCTCCTCGGGCTTCGTCTCCGCCTTCGGGCCGCAGGCAGCGAGAGCAAGCGCCAGTGCGCTAGCCAGGGCGCCCACGATCATGAAGTTGCGCATGTCTGTCTCCGACTCACGCGCCGCCGGTGAAGTGGACGTCCACCGCTTCGGCTTCCGCGTCATAGAAAATGCACTGGTAGGATTCCTTCGACGTCGGCAGGCACACGCGCGGCAACTTGGCGGCGCGCACGCTTTCATAGGTCTCGCGCAGGAACATGCTCGAGCCTCCCGGCCCCCACGCCTCGGGCGCGCCGGCGTCCTCCGCCGACCAGACGGGCGACGCGGACGTGTCGTCCACTGCCACGCCCGCCCAGGTTTCGAGGAATGTCTCCATCTCCGACGTGCTCGTCGGATCGACGGGCGTGGCGAGCCATTCGTAGGGCGCTGCATGGGTCCAGACCGGCTTGCCCGTGCTGGTGCGCAGCGTCCACACCACTATGGCATTGGGGCAGTCGGCGCCGATGGCGCGCGCCTCGATCACATCGCCGGGGCCGGTCACGGTCGCCGCGCGTTCCACCACCCGCCCGCACGCGCCGCCGTGCGCTGACGCGGTCTTCGTCGCGGGCTTGCAGGCGCCGAGCGCGAGGACCGCTGCGATCACGGTGAGCAGAAGACGCATGGCAAATCCTTCAGGTCGTCTCGCGCACGGCGCGCATCTGTTCGACCGACGCCGGCGGCGGCAAGGGGGTTTCCTCGGTCTTGCGCTTCAGCGCCGCCACCGTGGCTTCATACCCGGAGGTCACCGCCTCGTCGAACTTCTTCCAGTCGCGCAGGTCCACCGTCGCCATCTCGGGCGTGATCAGCAGATCGGCACTGTCGCGGCCCATCCACGGATCCACGGTGAGCGTTGCGGTGTGCATCAGCAGCGACGCTATGGGCGGCGCGGTCTGGAAGCCCTTGCGCGTCACCCAGCCGATGAAATCCGGCGCATCGACGAAATCCATCGGATCGATGGTGGAGCGGCGCGCGACGTCGACGCCGATGATCGGCCCGCGATGCATCTCCTTCATCACGTCCACGGGGAAGTTCTTCACCACCGCTCCGTCCACCAGCAGCGACTGCGCCCCGTCCACAACCGGCGGCAGGATGCCCGGAAGCGAGATCGACGCGCGCAGGGCATCGCGCAGGCTGCCCGAACGGTGGATGTAGGCGCTCGCGGTGACGAGATTGGTGGAAACCGCGAAGAACGGAACGTAGAGGTCCTCGATCAGCGTATCGCCGAAGTGTTCGTGCAGGCGCTGCTCCACGCGCCGTCCGCGCGAGAGCGACACCACCGGCACGACGTAATCGCCGAGCGGATTGGTTTCCACGAACGCCTTGCGGATACGCGTCTCGATTTCGTTGTCGTCCCAGCCCATGGCGTAGCAGGCCGCCACGATCGCCCCCATCGAGGTGCCGCCGATGACATCGATGGGGGTGGCTGCATCGCGCAGCGCGCGGATGACGCCGATGTGCGCATAGGCGCGCGCGCCGCCGCCCGAGAGCACGAGTCCCGTCGCCGATCCCGCGATCACGCGCGCGAGACGATCGGCGTCGTCGTCGACGAGGCCGCGCCAGTGCAGGATGCGCGTCGCGTCGCACGCACGCCGCCACTGCTCCGCCGAGGCGAAGTGCCGGTCCTTGCCATGATGCAGCAGCACCACGTCGACGAAGCGGAACTGACGCGCAGGTGAATTGTCGGTTTCCGGCAGCAGCGGAATCGACGGCGCCGCGTCCGAACGCGCGAGTATCCAGATCCGGTCCGCCTGCCGCAGACACGTGCGAAACCACGTCGTGTCGGCGATGGGACTGATCAGGAACACCGCGTCGTGGTCCTGCTCCAGCGCATCGAACCACGCGCTCAGCATGTCGTCGGCTTCCTCGCCGACCACGCACGCGACCTTGCCGAGCTTGGCCAGCGCCTCCACCAGCGTCTGCGCGCGCAGGCGCAGATCGATCGTCGGCGAGGTGGCGATCAGCGCATAGACCTTCGGCTCGGCGCGCGTGTTCTTGCGCGGCCCCTGTCGCGCACGCACCAGCATCAGACGCGCGAGTTCGCGCATCATCTGCGGGTGCATGTCCACCATGCGCTCGAACGCCGCGCGCGAGAACTTGACCATCTCGGTGTCGCGGATCGCGTAGACCGAGCCCGAATGCCCGTCTCCGGCGATGAGCGACATCTCGCCCACCGGCTCGCCCGCGCGGATGTAACCCACGAGCTGCTGGTCCGGCCCCGTACCGCGGAAGGCCGCCAGCGACCCAGACACGACAAAGAAGAGCCCGTCAGACGCTTCCCCCGCATGGAAGAGCGGCCAGCCCCCCGGCAGCGAAAACCACTCGGCCTCAGCCTCCGCCGCCGCGAGCGCCGCCGCACTCGCGCCGCGCAGGATGGGGATGTCCTCAAGGTGGCGGTTCATGGGGGCTCATGTGCGCCGTGTCGCCCGGATTGCCAAGACGCAGGGCGCGACCCGCTTTGACCTTGCGTCCGGCCCGCGCCATCAAGGGCCATGTCCCTTCTCGAAACCCAGATCGATTCCGCCGCCCCCGCCTTCGCCCGCAACGCCGCGCGCATGCGGGGCCTGGTCGAAGACCTCCGCGCCCGCACCGCGACCGCCAGTCTCGGGGGCACGGAAGACGCGCGCAAGAAGCACACCGATCGCGGCAAGCTCCTGCCGCGCGAACGCGTGGAGCAGCTCATCGACCCCGCGAGCCCCTTCCTCGAACTGAGCGGACTGGCGGCCAACGGCATGTACGAAGGCGACGTGCACGGCGCCTCGCTCATCACCGGCATCGGTCGCGTCGAAGGCCGCACGGTGATGATCGTGTGCAACGACGCCACCGTGAAGGGCGGCACCTATTATCCGATTACCGTGAAGAAGCATCTGCGCGCCCACGAGATCGCGCGCGAGAACAAGCTGCCCTGCCTCTATCTCGTCGACTCCGGCGGCGCGAACCTGCCGTTCCAGGCCGATGTGTTTCCCGACCGCGAGCACTTCGGCCGCATCTTCTTCAACCAGGCCAACATGAGCGCCGAAGGCATTCCGCAGATCGCTGTGGTCATGGGCTCATGCACGGCGGGCGGCGCCTATGTGCCGGCGATGAGCGACGAGACGATCATTGTCCGCAAGCAAGGCACCATCTTCCTCGGCGGCCCGCCGCTGGTGAAGGCCGCGACCGGCGAAGTGATTTCGGCGGAAGATCTCGGCGGCGCCGACGTCCACGCGCGCCGCTCCGGCGTCGCCGACCACTACGCCATGAACGACCAGCACGCCCTGCATCTGGCGCGCCAGATCGTCAGCCATTTGCCGAAGCAGAAACTCGCGCTCGAACCCGATGCGCCGCGCGCACTGCTCTACGATGCCGAAGAAATCTACGGCGTCGTCCCCGACGACCTGCGCCAGCCCTATGACGTGCGCGAAGTCATTGCGCGGCTGGTGGACGGCTCGGAATTCGACGAGTTCAAGAAGCTTTACGGCGAAACACTCGTCACAGGCTTCGCGAAGATCGAGGGCCTGCCCGTGGGCATCGTCGCCAACAATGGCGTGCTGTTCTCGGAAAGCGCGCTGAAGGGCGCGCACTTCATCGAACTCTGCTGCCAACGCAACATTCCGCTCCTCTTCCTGCAGAACATCACCGGCTTCATGGTCGGCTCGAAGTACGAAGCCGGCGGCATCGCCAAGGACGGCGCCAAGCTCGTCACCGCCGTGTCGTGCGCACAGGTGCCGAAGATCACCGTCGTCATCGGCGGCAGCTACGGCGCGGGCAATTACGGCATGTGCGGCCGCGCCTACGGCCCCCGCTTCCTCTATATGTGGCCGAACGCGCGCATCTCCGTCATGGGCGGCGAACAGGCCGCGAGCGTGCTGGCCACCGTGCGTCGCGACGGCATGGAATTGCGCGGGCAGTCGTGGAGCGCCGAGGACGAGGAAAAGTTCAAGGCCCCGATCCGCGACAAGTACGAGGAAGAAGGCTCGCCCTACTTCGCCACCGCGCGCCTGTGGGACGACGGCGTGATCGATCCCGCGCAAACGCGGCGGGTGGTGGCGTTGAGTCTGGCCGCGGCGCTGAACGCGCCGATCCAGCCGACGCGGTTTGGGGTTTTCAGAATGTAGGCGCCCTGCTTGCCACCCCTTCTCGTCGCCAATAGAACTTGGCTGTGGAGGGACAACAATGGCTAGCGTAAATCTCACAATCGGAAAGCTTGAAGTCAAAAACTGGCAGACTGCGCCGGCTTTCGACATTTCCGACAATGCCGGAAAACTTGGCGAGCTAACACCATCGAGTGGCGGCGTTTATTGGCTCAAGAGTGGCCAACAAGGAAAGCCGCACTTCATCACGTGGAAGGACTTTGCGAAGTTTATGGAAAGTCAGGACCGAAAGGACTGAACTCCTCGACTGAGCAAAACTGGTCACCAGAAGTCGCCGTGCTTCCCCGCGAGGGGAAGCTGTCGCGCGCGGCGCGCGCGACTGATGGGGTGGCAGGCTCGCTTTCGGCTACGGAGCCGCCGCCCTATCCGACGTTCGCGTCCCGCGAACGCCACCTTCCCCTCGCGGGGAAGGACGGGGGCGTCGCTGCTCCGTTTGATTTCGCCTGTCCCGCGAACATGACAGACAATTAGGGCGATTGCGGAGTCGTTCTTCCCTCGCTTTTCCATGAGCGTGCATTTTTCTTTTCATGGCGCACAAGGTCCGCGCTCTCCCGGCAAAGAAAAATCAGCAAATAAATCCGACCGGGTCCAGACCCGTGGAATGCTGTCGGCCTTGAAGGAAAGGAGGTCGCGCATGAAAGTCGTTCGTTCGAAAGTCACCACTCAGCAAATCGCTGAAACCGTGCGCGACCTGCGCCTGTGGTTCATCGAATTCGTCGCGTGGATCGCGGCGTACATGCCGATGCCCGCGAGCGTCCGCAAGTACGTGCGCGATGAAATCCACCGCGCGCGCCGCGACATCCGCCTGACCATCGCGCTCGCGATGATCGCGGGCATGGCCGTCCCGGTCACACAGCGCTGGACCTCGCGTCCGCGCGGGCCTGCGCTCGGCTGGCGCATGCAGCGCCGCCGCATGAACATCATGAAGATCTACACGCGCGGGATACGTCTGCGCACGATCGCGGACATGCGGCGCGTGCTGGATAATTTCGACAAGGTCGTCGCACGCGCGAAGAAGCGCCTGCCAAAACGCATGAAGATCGCTGGGCTCGTGCTGACGCGCGCGCCGACAGTGGTGCGGCCCCCTTGCGCTCCCGCACCTGCCGCCGAAGCCGCAGACACGTCATGACTATTGATACAGGACCGCCGGCGCCCTCGCCGGCATTCAGTGCCAAACCCACGCGAGATTCTCCGGAGTCTGGCGGCGCCTCCGCATGCCGGCGAGGGCGCCGGCGGTCCGGCCCGGTCACCGCGCCCCTAGTCGTTCGACCCAGGCGCTTCCTTGCGGAATTCCTTCTCCCCGAACCAGTTGCCGCGCATGCCGCAAAAGTGGAGCCCCGACCCTTCCAGCACGCGCAGTTTCGCCACGTCGCCCGCGATGTTGATAGCGAGCGTGAAGGGGCCGCCTTCAGTCGGATCGTTCACGCGATAGACAAGGCCCTGCGGTGTCACTCCGGCGGTCGCTTCCTCGATCGAACAGATGTGCGCGTTGTCGAACATCATGTTGATCGTGAACACAGCGCGACCGTCCTTCGTCGGACCGATGTCGATGGTGTCGATCATCGCCGCATCCGGCTCGCCGTTGAACATGCGCACCGTGTGCCGGCGGGAATAGTCGCCTTCAAACTCCGGCGCCGTGGGCGTGGTGGCGCAGGCCGCGACGACGAAAAGCGCAATGGGCAGAACGCGCATCGAAGAGCCTCAGGCCGCGAGCAAGGCGCCCGCTTCGTCGGCCACTTGTGCATGCGCTATGGGCTTCTTCAAGGCGTGGACCGTGCGGCCCTTGAAGTCCGCCAGGGACTGGTCGACTTCGTAGCCACTCATCAACAGGACGCGCGCCGACCCGAGCCCCTTGCCCGCCGCCTTCAGCATCGCGAGCCCGTCGAGCACCGGCATGGCCACATCGCAGATGACGAGCGCGTAGCCGCCCTTCGCCGCCTTGATGCGCTCGAGGCCCTCTTCGCCGTCGCACGCTTCGTCGACTTCGTAGCCACGCTCGCGCAGCGTTTTCGCGATAGCGCCGCGCAGCGGATCTTCGTCTTCCACGAGAAGGATTTTCGTCGTCATGCCGCGATCAACTCCTTCACGCGCTGGGCAAGCTGCTGCACGCCGACGGGCTTGGCCATGTAGCTGACCTCGAAATCGTCCAGCACCTTGCCGAAACTTTCCGGCGCATAGCCGGAGAGAAAGAGGATCTTGGCGTCGCCGATCATCTCGCTCGTTGCGGCCTTCAGCATTTCGGGGCCGGTCATGAACGGCATGGTGACGTCGGAAATCACGAGATCGTAGCCGCCCGGATTGGCTTCGAGTTTCGCAAGACCGTCCTCGCCGTCTTCGGCTTCATCAATCTCGTAGCCACACTTCACGAGATTGCGCGCAATCGAGCTGCGCAGCTTATCTTCGTCTTCCACGAGAAGGATGCGACCACGCCCAGAGAGATCGACAGGCGCCCGGCGCGCCGAGTCGCGCTCACGACGCGACATGTCCTCGATCTCTTCCGGCGTCGGTTCGTACACGGGTAGATAGATGCGGAACGTCGTGCCGCGACCGACGACGCTGTCGAAGAAGATGAAGCCTTCCGACTGCTTGATGATGCCATAGCTCGTCGCGAGACCGAGTCCCGTTCCGAGACCCGCCTCCTTCGTCGAGAAAAACGGCCGGAAGATGCGGGCCTGATCCTCCGGCTTGATGCCGTGGCCGGTGTCGCTCACTTCAAGCAGCACATAGTTTCCGTCATGCAGCGGATTGTGCCCGAGCGCGCGGGCCTCCTCCGCCGTCGACGTGGAGGTCGTGATCGTCAGCTTGCCCCGCCTGCCGCCTTCGAACATCGCATCGCGCGCATTGGTCGCGAGGTTCACGAGCACGCGTTCGAGCTGCGATTTGTCCGCCTTGATGAAAGGCAGATCGCGGCCGTGCTTCACTTCGAATTGGATCGTTTCGCCCAGCAGACGCCGCACGAGATCGTGCATGTGCGCGACGAAGCCGGACACCTCGACCACTTCGCGTTTGAAAGTCTGCTGGCGCGCATAGGCGCGCAGACGTTCGCTGAGCTCCTTCGCACGCAGCGCGTGATGGTTGATCTCGCAGAGATCCATGTAGTCGGGATCGCCGACCGGGTGGCGCGAGAGGAGGTAGTCGCAGTTTTGCATCATCGCCATGAGCAGGTTGTTGAAGTCATGCGCCACGCCGCCGGCGAGCATGCCGATCTCGCGCATCTTCTCGGCCTGGCTCAGGCGCTGTTCGAGCTCGCGCTGCTTGGTGACGTTGATGACGTAGGCGAGGCCCCGTCCGTCATCCGCCGGCGCCAGATAAACGTGCGCTGCGCGCGGCGGCGTGGTGGCGAGTTGCAGCTCAACCGGCTCGCGCGAAGCCTGACGCAGGCGCTGCGCGAGAACGAGCGGGCCTTCCGACGCATCGAACAGGTCCTTGAACGCCACGCCGGGCGAAGCACGTCCCTGCGCGATGTCCATCAACGCCGCGTTGGAATCGAGCACCGCCGAAAGCGCAGGGTCCGAACCGTCGAGCAACGCCGCGCCGAACGGCGCGTTGGCGAAGAAGCTGTCGACCGCGCCTGCCGAAACCGGCGCACGGCTCTCCGAAGCTGGAAGGACCGCTTCGAAGAAGATGAAGGTCCGCGTCGCGCCGTCGGCGTCGCCCGCGGGCCAGATGGAGAGCGCGCTCGCACGAACTTCGCGACCGTCGCGCGTCTTCAGCGTCACCGGCGTGCGTTGCGCTTCATCGGATTTTCGATCGCGACGGAGAACGCGGCCCGCGTCTTCCTTCAGAATGTCGCGCACCTTGAGGATTTCGCCGTCCTCGACGCCGAGCGACGCGCGCAAGGCGCGGTTCATGTAAACGACGGCGCCGTCGGGCTTGGCGGCGAAGAAACCGATCGGGCTGTCCTCGATGAACAGTGCGCGCGCATCGGCATCGGTCGTGACAGCCTGCTCCGTGAGCTCGCGCAAGCGCCAAAGCACCCTGCCATTCGGCGCCGGCGAAACTTGCGCTTCAAACCGCACGAGATCGGCGCGCCCACCGACACGCGTGGGCGGCAGGACTTCACGTCGGCTCTGTTGAGCGGAGGCAGCGCGCGACAGACGGAACATCGCGGGATTGAGAACGGGATCGTGTCCGAAGACGCGGTCCATCAGCGGCGGACGCTCACTCTCGCCCAGCGCGCCGGTCGCGTCGGCAAGCGCCTTGTAGGCCGCGTTCGATACAAGCGGCGAACCAGCGCGATCTGTGATCAGTGCGGGCTCTTCCAGAGCATCCAGCAGCGCGTGTTCGCCGCGCACTGTTGCGAAGGTAGCGGCCTCCGCAGCGCCCTTGCCCGGAAAAAGACCCACCGCCTTGCCGTTGCCGCGCAGCAGCCAGACGATGAAGACCATGCCCGCCGCCGCCATCGCGATGAGCAGCAAGGCCCCGGCCCGTCCGACGGACGCCCCGGCTGCAACGACGACGCCGACCGAGGCGATGCCCATCATCAGGGCCGCCCAGAACAGCACCCGAGGCGCATCGAGACCTTGTCGGCCGTGTCCGCCTTCGCGGCCATCGGCTTCGGGGCCGGGGCTCGTCATTTCTGTCATTGTGGAACCTGTGCGTGCGCGAAAGGCAGTCTGGACCGATTCGCCACGCACTTGATGAACACGTCCTTACCTGCGCCGCCGGTCGGCGAGCCGCAGCACGAAGCCGA
This sequence comes from Alphaproteobacteria bacterium, assembly GCA_034440275.1. Classification (GTDB taxonomy): domain Bacteria; phylum Pseudomonadota; class Alphaproteobacteria; order Caulobacterales; family Aquidulcibacteraceae; genus VFBF01. The sequence goes on along the minus strand of JAWXBS010000030.1, from coordinate 25,950 downwards.
TGACCTTGGCCACCGCCTCGAAATGTTCCCGCGGGATCGGCTCGTCGATGTCGGCGGTGGCGTAGAGGGCCCGCGCCAGCGGCGGATCCTCGATGATCGCCACGCCGTTTTCCTCGGCCACCTCGCGGATGCGCAGCGCCACCTCGTTGACACCCTTGGCGACACACGTCGGCGCGGGGCTCTCGTCGCGGTCGTACTTGAGAGCCACCGCATAGTGCGTCGGATTGGTGATCACGACGGTCGCGCCGGGCACGGCGGTCATCATGCGGCGACGCGATCGCTCCTGCCGGATCTGACGAAGCTTGGCCTTGATCTGCGGGTCGCCGTCGCTCTGGCGGAACTCTTCCTTGAGTTCGTGGCGCGTCATCTTCAGCCGCTTGTGGTGCGCCTGTCGCACAAAGATGTAGTCAATCACCGCAATCGCCGCCGCCGCGCAGGTGCAGGTGATGAGCAGGCTCACCGCACGCTCCTGCATCAGCGGGCCCAGTGCGGCGATATCGAGCGTCGGCAGGATTTCCAGCGTGCCGTCACGCGGCCACAGTGCGAGACCCACCGCGACGCCCACCACCGCGAACTTCGCCAGCGTCTTCGCAAACGTGCCCGCCGCCTGCTTGCCGAAGATGCGCTTGGCGCCTTCGAACGGATTGAGCCGGTCAAGCTTGGGTTCGAGACGCTTGGCCGACCAGACCGGTTGGTCCTGCGCCAAGCGCGCGGCTATACCCGCGCCCATCAGAACGAGCGCGGCAAGTCCTACGGCCGCCAGAACTTTTGCGCCGAGGCTCATATAGAGCGACATCAGAGCGCGACCGTCGGTGGGATAGGCATGGGCGTTGGAGAGCGCGCCGCGCAAGGCCTGCCCGATCTCCCCAGCCATTGGCCCGGCCATGAAGGCGACGATGAATGTCACCGCCAGCAGCGAAAAAGCCGTCGCCACCTCGGCGCTGTAGACGATCTCGCCGCGCTTGCGCGCATCGTCGAAGCGTTTCTGTGTCGGCTCTTCTGTCTTGTCGTCGTCTTCCGCGCCCTCAGCCATGGTCTACCGCCACCCTGCCGCGCCGAAGGTCTGCAGGCGATCGAGCCAGACGAGCATACCCGCCGAAAGACCAAGTGTGAGCACGATGAAGCCGCCGAGAATGTTGAGCGGCATGGCCACGAAGAAGACCTGGATCGACGGCGCGAGCCGCGCGAGAATGCCGAGCCCGAGACGGAAGACGAGCCCCGCCAGCACCACCGGCGCGGCGATCTGCAGGCCGATGCGGAACGCGTCGCTGAACGCCTCCACGGCGAAGTCCGCCGCGTCGCCCATGGGAAACGGTTTGCCGACGGCGAACACCTGATAGCTGTCCACGATGCCGCGGATGAAGACGTGGTGCAGGTTCGTCGCGAAGACGAGCGCCACGCCCATCAGCCCGAGAAACACTGCCACGACCTGCCCCGCCTGCGTCTGCGTCGGGTCCGCCACCTGTGCGAAGGACAATCCGGTCTCGAGGCCGAAGATCTGGCCGGCGGTCGCAAGGCCCGTCATCAGGATGCGCGCCACGCCGCCCAGCACGATGCCGACCGCGATCTCGCCGATCACCACGCCCGAGGCGCCCCAAACATCGTCCGGCGCGGGCGCCACTTCCGGCGCAAGCATGATCGACAGCAGCAAGGCAAAGCCGAGCCGCGCGCGCGCCGGCACGGCCGCCTCCCCCAGACCCGGCATCAGCATCACGAGCGCGCCGATGCGGGCGAAGGCCAGCGTCATCGACCACAGATCGTAACCCCAGATTTCCATGACCAGCGCGCTAGTAGGCCGCGATGCGGACGAAGATGTCTTCGGTGAACCGTCCCAGCAGCCCGCCCATGATCGGCAGGAACAGCAGGAGCGCCACGAAGATCGACAGGATCTTCGGCACGAAGACGAGGGTCTGCTCCTGAATCTGCGTCAGCGTCTGCAGGAGCGACACGCCGAAGCCCACCGCCAGTCCCACCAGCATGCACGGCGCCGAAATGATCACCGTCAGCCAGATCGCTTCCCGTCCGATATCGAGCACCTCGGCGCCGGTCATCGTTCCGCCTCCGCAATCAATCGCAGCGCCGTCGACGGGGTCGGCGGGCCATGGTTAATGAAACCGAATGCGACGAGTGGACGGAGTCGGGGATGACGACGAGACGCAATGTGCTGTTGGCGGGCGCAGGCCTGATGGCGACGGCGGCGAGCGCCTGCGCGGGGCGGGATTCACGCGCCCGTGAAGTGGATGTGCTGGCCCATACCGCCCGGCTCGACGCGTTCTTCGAGGAGGTCTTCGAGGAGCGGGTCGCGCGCTCCCCGCAACTGGCCACGAGCCTCGGGGACCGGCGCGGCTACGACCAGTGGGACGACGCCTCCGACGCCCGCGCGCAGGCGGACCTCGCGCTCGGCGCCGCGCGGGTCGCCGAGATGCGGCGGCGCTTCGATCCGGCGCTTCTGACCGAGGACGGCAAGCTCTCCTTCCGCCTCTTCGAGGCCGAACAGGCGCGCGCGGCGGAGGCGTTCAAGTGGCGTCGCTGGCGCTACCGCTTCGACCAGATGGGCGGCGTGCACCAGGGCGCGGTCACGTTCCTGCTGAACCAGCACAAGGTGCAGAGCGTCGCGGACGCCGAAGCCTATGTGAAACGCCTGCAGGGTCTCGGCCCCTATCTGCGTCAGCAGATCGCCGAGAACGAGGCCTCCGCCGCCGCCGGCATCCTCATGCCGCAATTCGTCTACGACTATGCGATCCCCGGCGCGCGCAACATCATCACCGGCGCGCCGTTCGGCGATGCGGCGGTGTCGGACACCCAATTCGCGGCGCTGCTTGCGCCGGGCGCCGTTCCTGCTGGTCCGCAAAGTCCGCTGTGGGGCGACTTCGTGAAGAAGGTCGCCGCGCTCGACGCGCCGGCCGGCGAGAAGACCATCCTGCTGCAGAAGGGCCACGCCGCGCTCCGCGACTCGGTCGCACCCGCCTATGACGCCGTCATCGCAATGCTGGAGGCGCACAAGGCGCGCGCCGGGACCGACGACGGCGTGTGGCGCTTGCCGGACGGCGCGGCGTATTATGCGAGCCTGCTGGAGCGTCAAACGACGACCAAGCGCACGGGCGACGAGATTCACGCCATCGGTCTCGCACAGGTCGCGCGCATCCACACCGAAATGCAGGCCATCATGACGCGGGTGAATTTCCGCGGCGACCTGCGGGCATTCTTCACCTTCATGGAAACCGATCCGCGCTTCTACGAGCCGGAAACGCCGGAAGGCAAAGCGCGTTATGTCGCCAAGGCCGCGGAAGCGATCAACGCGATGCGCGGCAAGCTGCCGGACTATTTCGGCCGTCTGCCGAAGGCGCCGCTGGAAGTGCGTGCGGTGGAGACCTGGCGCGAGCAGTCGGCGGGTCTCGCCTTCTACAATCGTCCCGCGCCCGACGGTTCGCGGCCGGGCATCTATTACGCCAACACCTACAACATGAAGGCGCTGCCGCTCTATCAGCTCGAAGCGCTCGCCTATCACGAAGGCATTCCGGGCCATCACATGCAGATCGCCATCGCGCAGGAGCTTGACGGCGTGCCGCGCTTCCGCCGCTTCGGCGGCTACACGGCGTATTCGGAAGGCTGGGGTCTCTACTGCGAGCGTCTCGCCAAGGAGATGGGCGCCTATGAGGATCCGTATTCGGACTTCGGCCGCCTCGTCCTCGAACTGCGCCGCGCGATTCGTCTCGTCGTCGACACCGGCCTCCATCACAAGCGCTGGCCGCGCCAGCAGGCGATCGACTACATCCTCGCCAACCAGCCCGGCGACGAAGCACAGGCGCGCAAGGACATCGATCGCTACATCGTCATGCCCGGCCAGGCGACGGCCTACATGATCGGACAGATGGAAATCCTGCGCCTGCGCGAGGAAGCCAGGCTCGCGCGCGGCGACCGCTTCGACATCAAGGGTTTCCACGACACCGTGCTCGGCGCGGGCGCGGTGCCGCTCGATATCCTCGGCGAGCGCGTGAAGGCGTGGCAGTCCCTGCCGCTGACGCCGGTTAGCCCGCCGATGGGGATGCGGCAGCGGTGACCCCTCTCCCGCTTGCGGGAGAGGGACAGCTTGAGCAAAGCGAAAGCCGGGTGAGGGCCCGGTCTCACAGAACGAGACTCGTCTTGCGCCACCGCGCCCTCACCCTGATCGCTCCGCGATCTTTCCCTCTCCCGCTGGCGGGAGAGGGGTGAATGCCCAAACCTGCGCCACATCAGGCCGCTTTTCGCCTCCCGGCGCGCATGTCTGCAACGGCCATCACCCAATTGCAGCAGACCCTTTGCAAACGCCGCGACGCATCCTACTTTCCGTTTGTCTTCAACTTTTGAAAGGAGGTGATCCAGTGTCTCATCGTCGTTCGCCGTTAGCGGCCCGCCTGACCTGGACCTCCATGAACGGGGTTCGCGCCTAAGCGCAGCTGGTCAGGGATCGCGCAGCGGTCCGACAATGGCGCCGCTCCGGGGAAACCCGGGGCGGCGTTTTGTTTTTCAGATCGCGGCGCACCACTACTGCCCTTCAACTTCTCCCGTGATGCCAATCCAGCCGAGATTGTCGTGAAGCGCAGGAGTGTCGCTGGCGTCGGGAACAAATTGTGCTCCGCACGCTTGCCCTAGATCAGAGATTTTTTGGCCCCACCACGCCACCGACAGTTCCAACGCGCCAATCGGGCTTTGCAAACCGAGATCGCCCAGATCGATTTGAAATCGAAGGCCCTCTGAAATGAACTCCGTTTCGAAAGCTGTACCCAATTCCTTTAAGAGCACGTTCCGCTCTGGCTCTATAAATTTTTTAAAGATTATCTCATTTTGCCATGCCGCCCAGAAACCTTTGAGCGGCTGCGCGATGGTGGGATGCACGACTGCGTCGTGCTTTTGCAGGATGTGTCCGACACTTCGCACCAGCGTGATACCAGCGATCCAAATGATGCGCGCGTCTTGATGGAAATGTTGCCGCATCATTTCGCACGCGCGGCGCGCATCCGCTTGCGCTGCCAACGCGCGTAAGTTCAACATTTTCGGCATAAGTTGTTCTGGTGGAGGCCGCCTGCGTTCGCTCACTCCCCCATCAACTCCCGCCCAATCAGGAAGCGGCGTATCTCGCTCGTCCCCGCGCCGATCTCGTAGAGCTTCGCATCGCGCAGCAAACGCCCCGTCGGATAGTCGTTGATGTAGCCGTTGCCGCCGAGCGCCTGGATGGCTTCGAGCGCGACCTTCGTCGCCTGCTCCGCTGCATAGAGGATGGCGCCGGCCGCGTCCTTGCGCGTGGTCTTGCCGGCGTCGCACGCCTTCGCCACCGCATAGACATAGGCGCGCGAGGTGGAGAGCGCGACATACATGTCCGCGAGCTTGCCCTGCATGAGCTGGAAGTCCCCGATCGGCCGGCCGAACTGCTTGCGCTCCTTCACATAGGGCACGACCACATCGAGCGCCGCCTGCATGATGCCGAGCGGCCCCGCCGCCAGCACCGCGCGCTCATAGTCGAGGCCGCTCATCAGCACGCGCACGCCTTCGTTGAGCGGGCCCATGATGTTTTCGTCAGGCACTTCGCAGTCCTCGAACACAAGCTCGGCGGTATCGCTGCCGCGCATGCCGATCTTGTCGAGCTTCGGCGACACCGAAAAACCCTTCATGCCCTTCTCGATGAGAAACGCCGTGATGCCCTTCGCGCCCGCGTCGGGATCGGTCTTCGCATAAACGACGAGCGTGTCGGCGTGCGGGGAATTGGTGATCCAGAACTTCGTGCCGTTGAGCACGTAGCGATCGCCCTTCTTCTCGGCCTTCATGCGCATGGAGACGACATCGCTCCCGGCGCCCGCTTCACTCATGGCCAGCGAGCCCACATGTTCGCCGCTGATGAGCTTCGGGAGATACTTCGTCTTCTGCGCGTCATTGCCCCAGCGGCGCAGTTGATTAACGCAGAGATTGGAATGCGCGCCGTAGCTAAGGCCCACGCTCGCGGACGCGCGGCTGATCTCTTCCATCGCCACGACGTGCTCAAGATAGCCGAGCCCTGCGCCGCCCCATTCCTCTTCCACCGTGATGCCGTGCAGACCCAGTTCGCCGATCTTCGGCCAGAGGTGGCGCGGAAATTCGTTGGTCTTGTCGATCTGGTCGGCGATGGGCGCGATCTCGTTGTCGGCGAAGCGGGCCGTGAGATCACGGATCATCTCGGCGTTTTCGCCGAGGTCGAAGTCGAGTTGGGGCGTGTTGCGCAGCATGCGCCACGCTTAACGCCGTGCGGTCAGCCCCGCAACGCGCCGTTCGGCCAGAACGAGCCCAGACGATCGCGCAGCAGCTGCCAGCCGGCGGCGATCAACATGACCGCGCCCGGCGCCGTCAGCAGCAGGAAGAGGCCGTTCTTGCCCTGATTGAGACCGACGAGCCCCGCCGCGAAAAGTCCTGCCCCGGCGATGCCGAAGAGTGCGAGACCCGTGATGTCGTGCGGCGTGTTCACCGGCTTGTGGACGACGTTGGTGAGCACCAGCGGTTCATCCTCCACCGGCTCCGGCGCGGGCGGCGCCTTGAGCGCGTGGGCGGTGGACGGATCGCGCGCGAGGATTTCGGCGAGCTTGCGCGTCTCATCGTCGGCGCTCTGCGTCGCCGACACCGCTTGCGGCATAGCGGCGACCTTCGAGGCGCTCAGAATGCTCGCGGCGTGATCGATCTCGGCGCGGACATAGGCCGACGCCGCAGCGACGGGCGCGTCCAGCATCAGGAACATCGCGCGTTCGGCGGAACGACGACGCACGAGTGCATCCAGAACTTGCGGTTCGCCGTTCACGCGGCTCTTGCGCCAGGCGTCCATCGCACACGCCGCTGCGATCGGTTCGCCCGCGTTGAGACGGCGCAGCACGTCGCTCTTCACGAACGCGTCGACGCCGATGGAGAAGACGAACGAGGCGAGCGCGTCGAACTGCGCCTGCGTCAGCGGCGCGAGCACGCGCGAGGCGATGGCTGATTCGATCGCGGCGAGATCCTGCTTCAGCAGCGCTTCGGCTTCGGCTTCGGTGACAGGCGCGGCGGGCGCCAGGGCCTGCACGTGACCATGGCCCACGACCACGCGGCCATCGGCGAGCGTGAGCGCTTCGGCGCGGAAACCTTCGTAGCGCTTGAGAAGCGCGAGGCCTTCGGCGGAGACGGTCGTCGGCATGGTTCGGACTTTCGCTCAAAACGGGACAATCCCGCGAGCTTTTGCCCATGGGACGCATCCCGCGACGCAAGTCCGGGGCCGTCGGCGCCCCGCACGAGGGAAATTTCGGTTTACCCTTCAGCCGAGGATCACGGTCGCGAGACCGAGAAACGCCAGAAAACCGGTGAAATCGGTCACGAAGGTGACGAACACGGACGAGGACACCGCCGGGTCGGCGCCGAAGCGGCGCAGCGTCAGCGGCACGAGAATGCCGGCGAGTCCCGCGGCGGTAAGGTTGATCACCACCGCCAGTCCCACGGCGAGACTGATGCCCGCCGAATGGAACCACACGCCCGAGACGGCGGCGAGCAGGACCGCCATCATCACGCCGTTGCAGAAGCCGGTGAACAGCTCGCGCCAGATGTGGCGGAAGGCGTTGCCGGCGGTGAGGTCCCGCGAGGCGATGGCGCGGACTGCGACTGCGAGCGTTTGGGTGCCGGCGTTGCCGCCGACCGAGGCGACGATGGGCATCAGCACCGCGAGCGCGACGACCTTCTCGATCGAGGCGCCGAAGAAGGCGATGACGCTCGCCGAGGCGATGCCGGTGAAGAGGTTGACCCCGAGCCACGGCGCCCGCGAGCGGATCGAACGGGCGACGGTGTCGGACTGGTTGGCGTCGGAGACGCCCGAGAGTTTCAGAAGGTCTTCCTCGCTCTCGTCGCTGATGACGTGGACGACGTCGTCGATGGTCACGACGCCGGTCAGCCGCCCTGCTTCGTCGACGACCGGCGCGGAAGCGAGGTGATATTTCTGGAAGACGAACGCGACCTCTTCCTGGTCCATCGCCGGTGCGATCAGCGCCTGCGGGGGGCGCATGATGTCGGTGAGCTTCGTCTCGCGGCCTGCCCGCAGCAGGGTCGACAGCGGCACCGCGCCGATCGGGCGGAAACCCGGGTCCACGACATAGAGTTCGAAGAAGGTCTCCGGCAGCTCGGTGTCTTCGGAACGCATGTGGTCGATGGCGTCGCCCACGCTCCAGAATTCGGGCGCGGCCACCAGCTCGCGCTGCATGAGGCGACCGGCGGTGTCTTCTTCGGCCGCGAGGCCCTGCTCGACTGCGAGGCGCGTCTCGTCGTCGGCGGCGGCGAGCGCCTGCTCGAGCTTGTCCTCGTCGAGGTCGGCGGCGACGGCCGCGGCGTCATCGGTGTCGAGTTCGCCGAGCGCGCGACCCACATAGTCGGCGGGCAGCAGTTCGAGGACTTTCTCGCGGGTCTCCCATTCCACGTCCGCGAGGAAGGCCGAGGGCAGCTCGGGACCGATCAGGCGGAAGAGCCGCTTCAGCGCCTCGTCGGGGATCTGCTCGACGACATCGGCGAGGTCGGCGGGGTGCATGCCCTTGAGGAGGCGGCGCAGTTCGGGGGCGTCGCGGTCGTAGGCCGCGCCGGTGACCTGGGTGACGAAGTGCGGATCGACTTCGAAGCGCTGGCGCTCCCCACTGTGGCCCGGCTCGTCGGCGGCGGCGTCACGCTCCAGATTTTCCGCCATGGCCGTCTCCGCGAGGGTTCACCCCCCGAGAACGCCGCGTCGGTCCCGGCGTCAACCGCCGAAACGGGAAAATGGTGCGCTCGAGAGGACTCGAACCTCCACGATGTTACTCGCCACCACCTCAAGGTGGTGCGTCTACCAATTCCGCCACGAGCGCATCCGGGTGGAAGCCGGGGGTGTTACCGGAGGACGAGGGCCTGAGCAAGAGGCTTGGGCAAGGGGTGGGTTGGGGGTGACCGGTGGATGGGCGCCGGTATTCATGCCGGACCGCGCAGCTCCCGCTGCGCATGCGGTCTCGACGCCAGACTCCGGGGAATCTTGCGTGACCTGAAAATGGGTATGCGCACCGGGAGGTGCGCGGTCCGGAATCATTAGTCATGACGTGTCTGCAGCTTCGGCGGCGGGTGCGCACGCATCCGTGCTCAGCGCAATCGACACAGCAACCACCGCCACGACAGCGCCCAGCACCCCGCCCTTCCGCGGCAGGCGTGCGAGCGCGCGCTTCACGGTCTTGTCGAAATCCTTCAGCGCGTCGCGCATGTCGGCGACGGTGCGCAGTGGGACGCCGCGCGTGTACCATCGCAGCAGTCGAATTCGGCGGCGTTGATAGCCGTCGATGCCGTGCGGGCGACGCGTGTATTTCGTGCGGTCGACATGAAACGTCATGCGCGCGCACATCGACAGGAAGATCAGCGTGCGGATTTCCGCGCGCGTCTTGCGGATGTCGCGCCGGAAATCGAGCCGCAGGAAACGCGGTGCAGGTACGCGGGCCATCAGCCAGGCGAGCACCTGCAACAGCCACAGATGCAGATCGCGCGCGGCGGCGGCGTAGGCTTCGCGGCGGTGACGTAACGGTCGGACGATCTGCATCTGTTGCTCTCCTCTTCGCGCCATCGGGACCATCCCGGCAGCGCGTGAGGAGGAGTGTCGGCGCGGTCGCGACCCGGTCGGATTGTTTTTGTGTTTTTTCCGGACTCTTGGCGCAAGCGGTGGAAGCCTTCGGGCGTGCCGGTTCACACATTCCGAGAGGTGGGGTGATGTGAGCTAGGAGGCGGCTGTGTCCGCGTTCGCGGCGCTAGGCGCTGCCATTTCACTTTTTCTTGGCCCGCTTGAGTTCTCTGGCGATCTTTCGGTCGCCCCACCAAACTTGGGCTCGGTACGGGAAGTGGTAGACACGGCTCCAGAAGGTATCCCACCGCGAGATCGGGAAGGCATGGTCTTTTCCCGTTTTGCGCTCGCCCCGCTTGATGGCGAAGGTTTTACGGGCGGGCTCATAGATCGCCTCGAATTGCTCGACATATTGGTTCGACCACAGGTCGGAGTAGACGATTTCGCCCAACAGCATGAGCTTTCCCCCGCCTTTGTCGATTGCCAAGGCGTCCGCAGCGCCGAATTCGGATTTGACGACGACGATGAACGGCGTGGTTGGTTTTCCTGCGCCAAGAGTGCGGCTCTCAAAGGCTAACTCACCGTCATCCTTTTGATGGGTTCGAGTTTTTGTCCCCACGCTCGCAACGAATTGCGCGCTCCCGCTGATGTTATCGGCGGGCGTCTTACCGTGGTTGGTCACTGTGAACATTATCTGCGGAGCGAAGGTCTGCTGGTCTTGATGCGCCATCTCTATCGCGCGCTGCGTGTTGCTGGCGCCAACCGTTATCCGCAGATACGCGCGCTCCAGAACGACGGCCTGCGTCTCGGCGCTCTTCCAGAGTTGGTTGGTGGAAAGCCAAAGCAAAGTCGTCGAAATGAAGAGCATGCCCGTCAGGAGCGCGACCCATCCCTCATAGGGAATAGACCACCAGTCGGGCTCTTCGTGTTCTGGCTCGGCCTTTTCTTGGTGATAGTAGGTTACGCCTTTGTTCGTGACGGTCACCCGCGACACGGCTGGGTGCTCATCGTGGCTGGCGGATGCGCTAGTCTCGCCGTTTGGCTTATCGAACTGGCCCGTCATCTCCATTGAAACGGCGATGACGAGGACGGCGACGGCGGCGACTACAAAGAACGTGCGCCCGCTAGATAGTTTCCATGTCGACATTTGAGATCCCCAGCGCCGCAACCGTAGCCAGGAAGAACGTCGCCGGGAAAGTCCCGCGCGCGAGCTTGTTTTTGACGCTGGCGACCGTCTCTTCCGGGTGGCCGTGCTCCTTGAGCAATTCGACAAGCGCTTCGTAGGTCACGCCCGCGCGTTTCAGTTCGGCCTTGAGAAACCGGGCCGCCCGTTCCGCGATCTCGGCTTCCGTCTGTGCAAATCCCATAAGTCTCGCCTCCGTGCGAAAAGTCTCATATCTGGTTCTTTTCCCCTTGCCAACCCCGTGAAAGTCTCATATATGATACTTCATGGCCGGGACACACTTCCTCACCACCTCACGCGCAAGGACGCTGTCGCTCGCGACCGTCTTTCGCATGAGCGATGAGCAAGCGGAGACGATGTTCCGGTCGCTGCGCTGGCCCGAGACGGACGGCGCGCCGATCTGCCCCAAGTGTGGCGTTCTGGAAGCCTACGAGTACCGCCGCCCGACTGGCTCGCTCCAGTTCGAGTGCAAAGCCTGCAAGGCGCACTTCTCGATCACGTCTGGCACGCTGTTCGCGTCGCACAAAGCGCCGCTCCGCGCCTACCTCGCGTGCATCGCGGTCGCCATGAACGAAGTCAAAGGCAAGTCGGCGCTCGCGCTCTCGCGTGATCTGGGCATGTCCTACAAGGCGTGCTGGGTTTTGCTGCACAAGGTGCGCGAAGCGATGGCGGCGGAAATGAAGGGCCGCATGGTCGGCGGTGAAGGCGAAGTCGTCGAGACGGACGGAGCCTACTTCGGTGGTCACGTCCGCCCCGCGAACCTCCGCACGAACCGCGTTGACCGTCGCCTCCGCGAAAACCAAAGCGGCAAACGCAAAGTGGCTGTGATCGTGCGCGAGCGGGGCGGCGAAACGCTCCCCGGCGTGTTCCGCACGGAAGCGCAGGCGCTCGGCTTCATCAAAGCCCGTGTGCGCAAGAACACGCTCATTCAAGCGGACGAAGCGACCTCATGGGATGGCCTGCACGCCCGCTTTGAAATGAAGCGCATCAACCACCAAGAAGCCTACAGCTTCGACGGCGCCTGCACCAATTGGGCAGAGTCCTTCTTCGCGCGGATGCGTCGTGGCGAGATGGGCCACAACCACCACGTCGCTGGCCCGTACCTGCTGCGCTACGCGCAGGAAGCCGCATGGCGTGAAGATAACCGCCGCGTGGACAACGGCAGCCAAGTCCGCCGCGTCGCGACGCTGGCGCTGTCCAGCAAGCCTAGCGTGGACTTCGCGGGCTACTACCAACGCCACAAGGCGGCGTGAGCGAAGCTAGTAAGGGCGACAGTAGATTTGATGGTCGGAGACATTGGACTCGAAGTCAAACTGAGCGTTCTTCACCCGCCTGAACTCAAGACTGCAATCGTCCGTGCCACGGCTACTTCCGACACATCGATTGTAGCGCACGATGTAGTCAGACAGTTCATTCAGTGTGGAATTATATTCTTCCACGGCCCGCCGACAATCGTCGGCGTCAGCAGCGGCGCGCGGCGCAGAAGCGACAAGTGTTAGCGCAGATATGGCCGCAGCCAGAGCCCAAGGCTTCATACGTCCCTCCCGAAAAAAGAGACGGTATCACGTTCAAATGGTCGCCGTTAACTCGACGCTAACCCACTGAAAAACGAATCGACCCCTCAATGGCGAACGCCGAGCCCCTTGGAAGGCCCGGCGTTCTCAACCGCCAAGCAGGGGCGGCCGGCGACCAATCGCACCGCGAGACTCTCGCGTAACGCGCAACCGGTCAACCTTGTGCGGCTCCGATCGGAGCACATGCAATGACCATCTTCGTCGTCGGATACGACCTGAACTCACCAGGCCAAGACTACGTTTCACTCATCGCCGAATTGCGCCGCGTGAAAGGCGCGAAACTCCTCGAATCCACATGGATCGTCGATGTAAACCAGACTGCCTCGCAACTGCGGGCCGCCTTGAAAACCTACGGTGACAGCAACGATGGATATATCGTCTTTGAAGTCACGCCATTTGCTGACTGGGCCGTGCAAAACGTCAGTGCTGGCGCTGCCGTTTTTCTAGATCGCAACCTCGGATAGCCGCTCGCGCCGCGCCGTAGGGCAGCCCATCTACGCGAACCAACAGCCCTAGAGCGCGGGCGAAGTGATGAAGCAGCCACAAACGCATGATGGTCTCCGCAGAAGTCGAGACCATTATCTGCGCGATTTTTCAGAACGCGGATTCCACGGAGAACGGCACTATGGCGCTAACACATCAACCTAACAGCCAAGAAATCGCGGACGTGCTTATGGTCCTCACCATTGAGATTGTCGCGGTGCTCTCGCCAACCACCGACGTTGCCGACGAAAAGCTAGAGGCTATCGCCAGCGCCCTTCTCACTACCTCGCTCGGCATGGTCCAAGGCAGCAGGCGCGACCTTGTGGCGGCGATGGCGAAGAACCTCATCCAGACAGAAGACGGGGCGCAGATCGGCGGGGATGGCGAGTAGCTGGATCGCGGCGGCGCGGCGGCGTTCAATGTGGTTCATCCGCTCATTATCGCGGCGGATGAACGCCGCGCGGGCTGGCGCTAGGTCTGGTCCGGCACGAGCGCCCACGTCTGCAACTGGCCTTCCTTTCCGACCGACACGACCACGCCACGCGAGCGAAGCTCTTTCAGTGCGTAGCGGGCTTGATCGTAAGCGCGGGTGGATATGCGGACGGCGGGCTGGCCCTTCGCCTGTAGGATGGCCCGCGCAAGCTCTCGCGTTGTCACTGGCCCCTGTGCGACGCGGAGCGCCGACAGGATAGGCCGGGAGACTTCACCGCGCGCGGCGCGCTTCTGCGGCGGCTTCACCGGCGCGTTGAGCGCGATCCCCGGCTTGAGCAAGCGCAACGTCGCCTCAACGTGCGACAGGTCCAACATGAGCGCGTGAACCTTCAGCTCCGCGTCCGCGATCTGAAGCAGCAATGAGCCGCGTTTCAGTTTCAGTTCTTCAATGGCGTTCGACATGCCGGGAATGTGGCCCCGGTCGGCTCAGACCGCTTCCACCGCCTGCGCCAAGATACCGGTTTTTTCTTTTCCGGGAGCGGCGTCAGACCGTCGTCCCCTTGCGCGCCAACAGAATTAAAACTCCGGCGATCAGCCGGCGCGCCGAAAAGCGAGGGACGAAGGACTCCGCAATCCCCCTAATTTTTCGCAATACAGCTCAAACAACCCTTCGCCCCCGCGAGGGGGAGAAGGTGGCCGAAGGCCGGATGAGGGGGCGACGGGTAGGATGAAGTCGGGCGCTGGGGACAATCTCCGGGACGCCCCCTCATCCGTCAGCTTCGCTGACACCTTCTCCCCCTCCCGGGGGCGAAGGGTTTCTCAACCCGCCTTCTTCCTCCCCGGCTTCTTCGCGGCATTCAGTGCGGCCGCCGCCTTCACGAGCGCCTTCAGCGCCTTCTCGTTGATCTTGTCGCCTTCGCGGATGTCGATGGCGCGGCGTGCATTGCCGTCGAGGCTCGCATTGAAGAGACCGGCGGGATCGTCGAGGCTCGCGCCCTTCGCGAAGGTCAGCTTCACCACCGCCTTGTAGGTCTCGCCGGTGCAGATGATGCCGTCACGCTCCCACACCGGCACGCCGCGCCACTTCCACGTCTCGATGACGCCGGGGTCGGCCGACGTGATGATCGCGCGCACTTTCGCAAGTGTCTCGCCACGCCAGTCGTTCAGCTCGGCGATGCGGGCGTCGATGTGGGCGGGCGCGGAGGTTTCGGGCTTCGCGATCTTCATTGTCGCCCTCACATCTTCTCCCCCGGCAGCTTGCTCGCCGCCTTCACCCATTTCACGATTTGCTTTTCGTCGAAGTCATCAGTTTCGCGGATGTCGAGATAGCGCACGTCCTTCTGCTTCGATGCGCCGGGCGGGACGGGATCGAGTGACGCGCCCTGGAAGAACGCCACCTTCACGTACTTCGCGAAGCAGTGAAAGCTCATGAACCAGACGCCTTCCTCCACACCGTAGAACGGCGAATTCCACTTCACGGCCTTCTGCACACGCGGGACTGCGCGCACGATCAGCGCGTCGATGCGGCGGCACACGTCCTGCTTCCAGCAAGGCACAGCGTCGATATAGGCCTGCACGGGGCCGTCGCCGTAGCCCTTGGCGATCTGTGGGTTTTCGCCGGCGAGAAGTTTCGGCTTCTGCGCCACTACGGCGCTTTCGGCGTCAGCTTCAAAATGCGCCCGTCGTCCACCGACACGTAGAGCGCGCCGTCGACGCCTTCGGCCACATCGCGCACGCGACCGTCGATGGCGATGCGCTCCTCGTTCGCCACCCGGTCGCCGTCGAACACGAGGCGCGTCACCGAACGGCTGCCGAGCCCGCCGATCAGCGCATTGCCGCGCCACGATGTGAAGAGCTTGCCGGAGTGGAAGATCATGCCCGACGGCGCGATCACCGGATCCCAGTAATACACCGGCTGTTCGAGGCCTTCCTTCGCGGTGATGCCTTCACCTATCGGGCGGCCGTTGTAGTCGACGCCGTAAGTGATGACCGGCCAGCCGTAATTCTTGCCGGCTTGCGGGCGGTTGAGTTCGTCGCCGCCTTTCGGTCCGTGCTCGACGGTCCACAGCGCGCCGGTTTCAGTGCGCCAGGCGGCGGCCTGCAGGTTGCGATGGCCGAGCGACCAGACGTACTGCGCCTCCCCGCCCTGCGCGGCGAAGGGATTGTCGCGCGCCGCCGACCCGTCCGCCGCGATGCGCACGACCTTGCCGATGGTGTTGTCGTTGGTCTGCGCGTTGACGCGGGATTCTTCGCTCATCCGCTCACCGGTGGTGATGAAGATGTTGCCGTCCGGCGCGAAGACGATGCGCGATCCGTAGTGACCGGTGGAACGCCAAGCGGGCTGCTGGCGGAAGACCACGCGCATGGGTTCAAGCCGGATGTTCTCGGCGCCGCTGGCGCGCGCGCATGCGACCGCCGTGGCGTTCGCGCCGCCATCGCGCGGTTCGGCGTAAGACAGGCAGACCGTGAAGGAGCCGTCGGGGTTCGGTTTCGCCGCAACGTCGAGCAGGCCGCCCTGACCGCGCGCATCCACTTCGGGCACGCCGTCGATGGGGCCGAGCACACGCCCGTCCGCCGTGATCACGCGCAGGCGCCCGGGCTTTTCTGTGACGAGGAAGCGGCCGTCCGGCAGCGCTTCCAGCCCCCAGGGCTGGGCGAGGTCGCTGGCGAAGACCGCCTTGTCGACCTGCGTCAGCGTTTCGGGCTGCGGCGCGCGCGTCTGCCCCGCGAACGCAGGCCGCTGGCCTTCGCCATTGGGGCCGCCCGTCTCGACGGGGCCTCGGGTTCCAGCGGCTGTCGTCTCCTCGCCGGCGCCGGTCTGGGAACTGCAGGCGGGCAAGGCGAGAGCGAGCGCGAGGATCGGCAGAAGGCGCAGCATGGGTGTCCCTTTTGGGTGGAGAACAGGGCTTGAACGCACGAGACGCGGCGTCGTTTCAGCCGGCTATATAGCGCGGCGCGCGGCGCCCGCCAGCCGGTGACGACAGGTCCCTAGAGGCCTGCGGCCTCATCAAGCCCCAGCGCGAGGTTCATGTTCTGCACCGCAGCCCCCGACGCGCCCTTGCCGAGATTGTCGAGCAGCGCCACGAGCCGCGCCTGGCCGGTTTCGGCGTTGGCGAAAACGAAGAGTTTCATGCGGTTGGTGCCGTTCAAGCCTTCGGGATCGAGCGTCTTCACGTTGGCGGCTTCGGCGAGGCTCGCGACCTCGATGAATTGCTCGCCTTCGTAGGCGTTGGCGATCGTCTCATGCAGCGCCGCCGGCGTCGGCTTCTGCGGCAGCGCGAAGAGCTGCAGCGGGACCTCGACGATCATCCCTTGCGCGTATCGCCCCACCGCCGGCGCGAACAGCGGCGGGTACTTCAGGCCCGCGTGCGTCTGCATTTCGGCCACGTGCTTGTGCGCGAGACCCATCGCGTAGATGCGGAACGGGACGCGCGTGTAGTGCGGCGACGCCTCGTCCTCGAACTCCGCGATCATCGCCTTGCCGCCGCCGCTGTAGCCGCTGACGGCGTTGAGCGTGAACGGCCAGTCGGCGGGCGCGAGCCCAGCTTCCACGAGCGGCCGCACGAGCGCCAGAAAGCCCGTGGGATAGCAGCCCGGATTTGAAATGCGTTTCGACGCCGCGATCGTCGCGCGCTGCGTCCTCGACAGTTCCGCAAACCCATACGCCCAGCCCGGCGCCACGCGATGCGCGGTGGAGGCGTCGATGAGGACCGTCTTCGGATTGGTGACGAGCGACGCGGCCTCGCGCGCGGCGTCGTCCGGCAGGCACAGGATCGCCGCGTCCGCGCTGTTGAGCGCCTCGGCGCGCGCGCCAGGATCCTTGCGGCGCGCCGGATCGATCTGCAGCAGCGTGATATCGGCGCGCTTTTCCAGCCGCTCGCGGATCTGGAGACCCGTGGTGCCCGCCTCGCCGTCGATGAAAACTGTGTGGGTCATGATGGCCCTCTTAACGCAAAACGGGCGCTCCGGTCTCCCGAAGCGCCCGCGTCTGCGAACAGACTTAAGGTTCGTTTTAGCGCTTCGAGAACTGGAAGCTGCGGCGTGCTTTCGCGCGGCCGTACTTCTTGCGTTCGACAACGCGGCTGTCGCGGGTCAGGAAGCCGGCCTTGCGCATGATCGGGCGCAGAGCGGGTTCGAAATCCGAGAGCGCCTTGGAGATGCCGTGACGCACCGCGCCGGCCTGCCCCGAGAGGCCCGAACCCGACACCGTGCAGATCACGTCGAACTGGCCTTCGCGATCCGACATCTGGAACGGCTGGGCGAGCATCATGCGCAGCACGGGGCGTGCGAAATACACCGTCTGGTCGCGGCCGTTGATGGTGATCGAGCCCTTGCCCGGCTTCACCCAGACGCGCGCGATGGCGTTCTTGCGCTTGCCGGTGGCGTAGGCGCGGCCCTGTGCGTCGACCTTGCGCTCGCGCAGCGGGGCGGCTTCCTGGCGGACGCCTTCCTGACCGGGGACGCCTGCGCCGCCGCCCACTTCGAGATCGCGGAGGCCTTCAAATCCTTGCATCGACATGGGTGTTAGCCGTTCCGTGAATTCTTGCGGTTGCGGGATTTGAAGTCGAAGACTTCAGGGCTTTGTGCTTCGTGCGGGTGCGCGGGGCCGGCATAGACGCGCAGCTTCGCGAACTGGCCGCGCGCGAGCGGGCTTTCCTTCGGGAGCATGCGCTCCACGGCCTTTTCGAGAACGCGCTCGGGATACTTGCCGCCGAGGATCTTGCCGGCGACGCGTTCCTTGATGCCGCCCGGATAGCCGGTGTGGCGGTAGTAGATCTTGTCGGTGAGCTTGCGGCCCGTGAACACGACCTTCTCGGCGTTGATGACGACGACATAGTCGCCGACGTCCGCGTGGGGCGTGAAGTCCGGGCGGTGCTTGCCGCGCAGGCGCATGGCGATGAACGTGGCGAGGCGTCCGACGACGACTCCTTCCGCGTCCACCACGATCCATTTGTTCGTCGTCTCGGCGGCCTTCGCCGGACGGGTCACGGTGGTGAGCATGGTTTGACCTTATGCCAGCGCGCCGAAGAGCCGGCGCACGGGAGAGGCGGGTTGCTAGCGGGGCGCCGGTTTGGTGTCAAACAGAAAGCGAAAACGCTTGGGCCGCATGGCGGATACGCGTGTGGTAATATGTTACGAGACAGCTTGCGCTTGCATCCACGCCCCGACCGCCAACCAGATGGCCACCGCCCCAAACTGGTGGGCGAGGCTGATCCAGAGCGGCGCGCCGATGAGGATGGTGGCGATCCCGATCACCGCCTGCCCCACGCAGAGCACGGCGATCGCGAGGGTGAGTTTGCGGGTCGCAGCCGTCGAATGGCCCATCACCCAGACAAGGACGAGCGCGAAGGCGAGCACCAGATAGCCCAGCATCCGGTGGGTGAACTGGACGGACGCCAGATCCTCCAGCGTGAAGGGATTGTAGCCGATCGGCACCCAGCTGCCGCCGATGGTCGGCCAGTCGCCGAAGGCGCGACCGGCGTCCGTGCCCGCCACCAGCGCGCCGACCGCGATCTGGGCGAAGACCAGCGCAAAGAACGCCCACCGGTAGCGGACCATCAGCCCGCAGCCCCCGCCCTCACGCGGCCAGCCGAACGCCGAAAGCGTCAGCCGCCAGCCGAGCGCCAGGATCGCGAACGCCATGCACAGGTGGATCGCCAGCCGCACGGCGCTGACATCGAGCGCGCCGTAGAGACCGCTGGTCACCATCCACCAGCCGAGCCCGCCCTGCATGCCGCCCATGAGGCCGAGGATCGTCACCGGGAGCAGGCGGCCCTTGAGGCGTCCGAGCGCGAGGAAGGTGAAGTACGGGAGCGCGAACACGAGCCCCACGCACTGGCCGAGGAAGCGGTGCCCCCACTCCCAGAGATAGATGAACTGGAACTCGTCGAGGCCCATGCCCCGGTTCTGTTCCTGGTATTCGGTGGTGCGGCGATAGAGATCGAACTCTTCCGCCCAGCCCTTCTCCGTCAGCGGCGGGACGAAGTGCTTTGCGAAATCCCATTCGGTGATGGAGAGGCCGCTGTCGGTGAGGCGCGTCGCGCCGCCCACGAGGATCATGGCGATGACCAACACGCAGACGGCGGCGAGCCAGAGGCCGACGAGGCGGTCGGGCGCGAGATTGTCGCGGACGGGTTGATCCGTGGTCACAACGCGCGAAATAGAAGGCGCGGGGGTCCGGGGAAAGCGCCGTAGGGACGCACCTGCGACGCACCGCCTCGGGAGAACCATGACGACCATGTCCAAGGCCCTGCCCCCCGGCGCGAAGAAAGCCCTCGGCTCGCTGGCGATCCTCACGTGGCTCGTCGGCTATATCGTGGTGGCGGTCATGATCGGTGAGCGCCTGCACGGCCTGCCGGCGATCGCGCCCCTCCTGTTCTACGCGGTGGCGGGCGTGGCGTGGGTGCTGCCGCTGCGCGGGCTGTTCAAGTGGATGAATTCGTAGGGTGGATTGAGCGGCGCGAAATCCACCGCAGATTACTTCGGCGCTTCCAGCCGCTTGTGGATGCCGTTCACCTCCAGCATTGCCGCCGAGCCATACCAGGGCGTCGCTTCCACAGTGAAAATGCCGGCGGCGATGGCGGGATCGGTGCGCGTGAGCTCCATGGCTTCGGCGACGGTGGCGACGTTGAAGATGTAGAGGCCGCGCCACTGGCGCTCGTTCTGGCCGAACGGCCCGGCGACGGCGAGTTTGCCCGCATCCGCGAGGCGCTGGATGTTGGCGAAGTGGCCCTCGAAGAGCGCCTCCTTTTCCTCGGCCGTCGCGGTGGTGTTGGGCCCGGTCTTCAGGACCACCATCACATACATCTTCATCCCGCGCGCATCCGCGCCGAGGCGCTGCGCGAGCGCGGGATCGTAGCCCGTCACGGGCGACGGCGCGGTGGCGCAGGCGGCGAGCGTCAACAGCGCGGCGAGCAGAAGCGGAATGCGCATGGGTGTCCCCTTGTTCTCCGCCAAATTACCCCACCACGCGCCTCCGCCAATTGAAATGCGACGGCCCGGCCTGCGTTCACGTCGATGCGGCTGGCTTTTCCTTCACGCCCCACAGGATCGCAAAGCCGCCGATCAGCAGCACCACGATGGAGCCGAACCCGAGCTGCAGCGCCCACTCGGGCGCGTTCTTCTGGCCCCAGCGCGTGAGCAGGTCGACGAGGAGCGGCCCCATCCACACCGTCGCCGTGCCCGCGAGCGCATAGATGCCGAACAGTTCGCCGATCATTTCCTTCGGCGCGAGGCGCGTCATGAACGTGCGGCTCGACGCGTAGGCCGCCGTGATGGAAACCGCGATCACCGACACCACGGCGAGATAGGCAAGCTCGGGAATGGTGTTGAAGTAGGGGAACGACCACACCGGCGTCATGTCCGGCTTGATCACCCAGAAGATGGTGTCCTTCTGGAACGACGCCATCGAGACGAGCGCCAGCGCGGTCAACGCAATCTCGATCTGGATGGCGCGTTTCGGCCCCAGCCTGTCATCGAGCCACGCGCCGACGAAACCGCCGAACACCGCGATGATCGACAACGAGATGCCGTAGATCACCATCTCGATGAAGCCCCACCCCATCATGCCCGCCGCGTAGACGCCGCCGGAAATGAGAATGGCGGTCTTGCCGTCGGCGTAGAGCATGCGCGCGAGCAGGAAGCGCACGATGTCGGGGCGATCTTTCGATATCGTTCTCAGCGTGGAGATCACGCCGCCGACGCCTTCCCGTGCAGCCGCGATCCATCCCATGCCGCGTTTGGTGTCGGCGGTGTAGAGCATCATCGGCACGGTGAAGAGCGCCAGCCAGCCTGCGCACATGATGGCGACGAAGCGTTGCGGCTCGAACGTCGCGGGATCGAGACCGAACGCCGGCGCCTTCGGAATCCACGACCAGTCGACGTTGCCCGGAAACGCGAGGAACACGAGGGTGAAGATGAGGATGAGCACGCTCGCCGCGTTGCCGAGCGCAAGGCCGAGACCGGAGACATGCGGCAGAAGGCGGTGGCTCGTCGCGCCCGACAGCATGGCGTTGTGCAGGGCTTCCGTCAGCGGAAACGCCATGCCGATCACGAGCAGCAGCGGAAACCATATCCACTCCGGGAATATCCCGCCGCCGCCCGGCTGCACGAACCACAGCATGCCGATGCAGAGCGCCATGAAGCCGGTGATGACGCCGAGCGGTATCTTGCGACGGCCTGCGCGATCGGCGGCGGCGCCGACGAACGGCGCGAAACACGCAATGGCGAGGCCCGCCCACTTGTTGAGACTGGCGATCTGCGCCTGACCTTCGATGGGATCGCCGATCACCTGCGCCGCGAGGTAAGGCGCGAAGACGTAGATGGTGCAGATGACGACGTAAGGATTGCGGCCCCACTCGTAGAGCGCCCAGCTGATGGCGCCGAGACTCATCTTCTCGCGCGGCGCACCTGTGCTCGCGCCCGCACTTTCGGGCGCTGTAACGTCGGCCATGTATCGCCTCCCGGCCGCCCTCTGCCGGGGCTCGTGCGCGCACCATGAGCCAAGTTCGTTTCGGTGGCGAGGGGATTTGGCTGCCGTAGGGACCGCCTGACGCGCAGCGCCCGACCGGGCCGTTAAGCACGTATTAAAAGGTTAAGGCCGATAACCCTCCAGATTGCCGCGTGGTGCGATTCCGCGCGGACACTGAAATTTCGAGGGGTATCATGGTCTCACAACGCATTCTCATGACCGGCGCGGGCGCCTGTCTCGCCGTCGGCGCGATCGTGGGACCGGCGCACGCGCAGGTCGCCTACGACCGCGACCACAACGTCTCCGTCCAGGAGCGCGCCTACGAGGAGCACGCGCCTCTCGGCATCGGCCTTGGCGGCTTCCTGCTGTACCCCGAGCTCACGATCGGCGCCCAGTACAACGACAACATCTACGCGTCGCCGACAGCGGAAACGGAAGACTGGATCCTGGTCGCCGACACCTCGGCGCGTCTTGCGTCGCAATGGTCGCGCCACGCGCTGAACTTCTTCGGCGGCGTGACGAGCCGCACCTACACGGACAATGGCGATGACAACGCTTACGACTGGCGCATCGGCGCGGACGGTCGTTTCGACATCGTGCGCGACATGTATGTCGAGGGCGGCGCGGCGTTCGGACAGGCCACGGAGTCGCGTTTCTCCGGGAACGGCCCGGCGGCGCTGACCGGCCCCATCGAGTTCGATTTCTCCGAAGCCAACGCGCGCCTCGTGCGTGACGTGAACCGCGTGCGCGCCAGCATCGGCTTCGACTACGGCAAGTACGACTTCCATGATGGCCAGCTGAACCCGACAATCATCGTCCCGAACCGCCGGTTCGACCAGGACGATCGCGACAACGACTTCCTCGACATCACGGGCCGCGCCGACTACGCGCTGAGCCCGGATACGGCCGTCTTCGGCTCGGTCACGCACCACACGCGCGACTTCGACAAGGACGGCGGCTTCACCAACGACGACCCGGTCAACGGCTTCCCGATCCTCGATCGCGACGCCAAGGGCTGGCGCTATATGGTCGGCGCCAACTTCGATCTCACCTCCGTGGTGCGCGGCGAAGCGGCTGTCGGCTACGACACGACGGAATATGACGGCCCGTCGGTCGCGGACGTGGACGGCTTCGCCGCCTACGGTCAGGTCGAGTGGTTCGTCACGCAGATCACCACGCTGACATTCGACGCCGCGCGTGAAACCGACGAAGCCGGCATCACCGGCGCGGCAGGCATCGAGCGCACGAGTTTCGGCGCACGCGTCGATCACGAACTGCGCCGCGACATCATCCTGACCGGCGGCTACAACTACAATCAGGACGACTACGTCTCCTACGATCGCGAAGACGACCGCTCGGTCTTCAATGCGGGCGTGGACTGGTACACCAACCGTCACCTGAAGCTCGGCGCGAACTATGAGCGCTACGACCAGGACTCGGCGGGCGTGCAACGCGACCGCGACTTCTCTGCGAACGTCTTCACGCTGAAGGCGACGCTCCGCCGCTAGACGGAAACGATCTGCTCAAGATCATGTGAAGCGGCCCCGATGCAGATCGGGGCCGTTTTGCTGTTCACGCCTCACCCCAGCGCTTCACGACGCCGACATCGATGTCGAACAGGTCGAGCAGGCGGCCCACCCCGTGGTCGACGATTTCGTCGACGCTTTGGGGGTTCGTGTAGAAGGCCGGCATCGGCGGGGCGACGATGGCGCCCATTTCGGTCACCGCCACCATGTTGCGCAGATGCCCCAGATGCAGCGGCGTCTCGCGCGGGAAGATCACCAGCCGGCGGCGTTCCTTGAGCGTCACATCCGCCGCCCGCGAGATCAGCGCCTGCGCCGCCCCGCTCGCGATCTCACCCAGCGTCTTCATCGAACACGGCGCGATGATCATGCCGTCCGTGCGGAAGGAGCCTGACGCAATGGCCGCCGTGACGTCCTCGTTGGCATAGACCTTCGACGCGCGCTTCTTGACGTCCGCCCACTTCAGCGACGTCTCGTAGGCGAGCGTCACCAGCGCGGATTTCGAGGCGACGAGGTGCGTTTCCACGCCCGCCTGCGCGCACAGGTCCAGCAGCCGTACGCCATAGACGATGCCCGATGCGCCGGAGATGGCGATCACCAACCGTTTTGTCATGAAACCCGTCGCGTCATTGGGGTGCTGTTCTCGTTCACTCGCCTCTGCGGCGCAACCTTTGCGCTTTCGCCTGGGTCTGCGTAACACATCGCACGAGAAGCGCCGCCTCGCGGCCGCGGCGCAAGGGTCCACATCTTGGCGGAGCAGAAACCAGTCGCGCTCGATCCCCGATCGCTTTCCGCGCGATTGTGGACGTATCAGGCGGTGCGTTTCCCGGTGACGTCGCAGGGCGCGCTGATCGTGCTGTTTGCGCTCGCCTGCGTGTGCTTCGGCGCGCTGACCCGCACCCTGCCCGGCGCGCCGCCCACGCCGACGCTCTTCGTGGTGCTGATCGTGGTGTTCCTGCTCTTCTTCCAGCTGCGCGTCGCCGACGAGCACCGCGACTATGACGAGGACCTCGCGGCGCGTCCCGAACTGCCGGTGCCGAGCGGCGTGATCACGCTGCCGGAGCTCGACATCTTCTTCATCGGCGCCATGGCGATCCAAGTGGTGCTGACGGCCGCGCTCCATCCGCCGCTGCTCGCGCTGCTCGTGCTGCCGTGGATCTGGATCTTTCTCGTCCGCAACGACTTCTTCGACCGCGCGCTGCTGAAGCGCCGCCCGCTGTTGTCGCTGGCGCTGCACCTCGTCTTCTTCCCGCTCGTTGCGTTGTTCGCCGCCGCCGCCGGACAATTGCCTGAAACGGGCACGCTGAGCCCGGCGCTGCCCGTCTTCCTCGCGCTCTCCGCAGCGGCGGCGATGGCCATGGAATTTGCGCGCAAGTGCCGTGCGAGAGGCGATGAGCGCGCCGGCGTCGTCACCTACTCCAGTCTCTGGGGCACGGTGCGCGCGGGGATGGCGACGGCGTCGACTGTCGCAGCCATCGTCGTGTTCGGCGCGCTTTCGTTTGTCGCCACCGGCGCATCGGGCTGGTGGTATCTGCCGGCGACGCTCGTGGGCTTCGGCGCGTTTCTCGTGGCTGCGGGCTACGCCGAGAAGCCGACTCCGGGGCGCGCGAATGCGCTGCTCGGCTGGGTCGCGGGCGCGACGGCGCTCACCTATTTCAGCGTCGGCGTTCTGCCTTATCTCGTGCGCGAGTTCTTCAGCGCGGCTGCGTGAGCGAGCCTGTCGTCGCCAGCAGGCGACGTTCCGCGATCGCCAGCTCCCGCTCCGCCGCCGCGAGCGCAAGACGTGCGGCCAGCAGATCGGCTTCCTGGTCGAGCACTTCCACCGTCGAACGCAGGCCCACCTCCTGCTCCAGCGTCACGCCGCGATAGGCGAGTTCGGAGGCTTCAAGCTGCTCCTGCGCGGACTTGTAGGCCGCACGCGCGGTGTCGACCGACGTCCATGCCGTCGTCACCGTTTCACGCAGTTGCCGTTCCGCCGCCGCACGATCAAGTCCCGCCGCCTGACGCAGCGCCTTTGACTGGCGCGTTCGCGATGATGCAGCGCCGCCGCTGAACAGCGGGATCGACACCCGCACGCCGACGTTGTCGGAGCTGGAATTGCTGAAGCCGGAATCGAAGTCATTCCCGAGCGACGTGCCCGCTTCCAGCGACACACGTGGTCCTCGCGCGGCGTACGTCGCGGCAACCGCTGCATCGGCGGAGAGTTCGGCGGCGCGCGCGCTGATGAGCGTCGGGCTCTGTTCGGCG
Organism: Alphaproteobacteria bacterium; assembly: GCA_034440275.1. Taxonomy (GTDB): domain Bacteria; phylum Pseudomonadota; class Alphaproteobacteria; order Caulobacterales; family Aquidulcibacteraceae; genus VFBF01. The sequence goes on along the minus strand of JAWXBS010000030.1, from coordinate 458 downwards.
CCGAGCGACAGCGCTGCGTCGAGCGACGCCGGCAATCCAGCGACAGCGGGCACAGGTTCGAGAGGACCCGCTGGCCGTCCGATGAGGCGCAGATACGCTTCGTTCGCCGCGGCGAGTGCGCCCTGCGACTGGATAAGCTGCGTGCGCGCCTGCGCGAGCCGCGCCTGCGCCTGGGCGAGATCGGTGCGCGTGGCGACGCCCGCATTGAAGCGCGCTTCGGCGAACTTGCGCTGTGTTTCGAGGTTCTCCGCCGTGCGCTGGCGCGCGGTGACGATCGCCTGCGCCTCACGTACGCCCGCATAGGCCGTCGTCACGTCGAGCAGCAACGTCTGCACCGCGCCGTTGTAGTCGGCCTCGGCGCCGGCGATGCCCGCGCGCGCCTGACGTGTGGACGCCGCCACCGCGCCGCTGCCGAACAGGAGCTGCGAGGCGGACGCGGAGGTCGACCAGTTCTCGTT
>JAWXBS010000029.1:0-12347 GCA_034440275.1 Alphaproteobacteria bacterium | reverse complement strand
GTTCCTGGTGCTGACGCTGCCGATCCTGTTTCTCATGCCGGCCTTGCAGAACCCGAACGCGCCGCTGGTGGTGGGGGCCTCGTGGTTCCCACTGTTCACCCCCTTCATCATGATGATGCGGGCGCCGGCAGGGCTCGGTCCGGTCGAGTTCTTCGGGCCGGTGCTGTTGATGATCGCGACGGTCGGGCTCGTTCTGGTCGGCGCGTCGCGGGTGTTCCACGCGGGGGTGGTGAACCAGGCGAGCGCGGCGAGCATCCGGCGGCGCCTGTTCTCGAACAAGGCCGTCTAGAACGACGAAGCGCCCGGACTCCTTCCAGAGTCGGGCGCCAGACGTCCGCCGAAACGGAAATGCTACTTGCGGCCGCCCGGGCCGCCCGTCGTGCCCGGCGCACCCGGCACCTTGCGCGGCGTCGCCGGCAGGAGACCTTCGCGCTGGGCCCGCTTGCGGGCCAGCTTGCGCGCCCGGCGCACCGCTTCGGCGTCTTCACGCGCACGCTTTTCCGAGGGCTTCTCGTAGTGCGTCCGGCGCTTCATTTCGCGGAAAGTGCCTTCCCGCTGCATCTTTTTCTTCAGCGCCTTCAACGCCTGATCGACGTTGTTGTCGCGCACGAAAATCTGAACGATGACCCGTCCTCCAGCTTGTGTACCGGTCTGCAAAACAACGAAATCCCGTCGGGGGTCCTCCCCGCCGTGCTGTTCTGCCCGATTTTGAGGCGGGAGCCGTAGCAAAAGGCTCCCCTCCTGTCCACCGCGAGAGCGCGTGTCCCCGGAGAATTCCAGCGAGGAATTCGACGCATATACACTGGCGATGGGGAGGAGTAAGGCCGCGCCCATGACCGATATCGTCGCCATCCGTCCCGATCTGGCTCCCTCCGAGCGCCTGCGCGCCCGGCTGCTGGAAGCCCTTCTGCCCATCGCCGCCGAGAAGGGGTGGTCGGCGGGAACCCTGAAAGAAGCCGCCGAGGCCCTCGGCCTGATCGAGGGGGAACTGCTCCTCGCCGCGCCCCGTGGAACCCTCGACATGATCGACGCTTTCGCCGACTGGGCGGACGCCGGCATGGCCCAACGCCTTGAGAAGGTGAACCTTCTGTCCTTGAAGATCCGCGAGCGGGTCCGCGCGGCGGTGGTCGCCCGGCTCGATACCCTCGCCCCCCACAAGGCCGCCGAGGCCAAGGCTGTGCAGGCCATGATCCGCCCGTTCCGCGCCGGGGAAGGCGCCACCTTCGTCTGGCGCACCGCCGACCGCATCTGGCGCCTCCTGGGCGATCGCTCCACGGACGAGAACTATTACTCCAAGCGCGCCATTCTCGTGGGCGTCCTCGGCTCGACCATGGCCCGCTGGCTCGCCGAACCGGGCGACGACATGACCCGCACTCTCGATTTCCTCGACCGCCGCATCGAGAACGTGATGCAGATCGAGAAGCTGAAGGCTCAGGCAGCGCCGGCGGCGGCGATGGCGGTCGCGGCGGTGGGCGCTGCGGCGAAGGCGTTTGGGCGGCGGGTTTAGCGCCTTTCAGCTCCGTTATTCCGGACAACGCGAAGCGTTGATCCGGAACCCAGGGGACTGGGTTGAGCGGGTTCGCTTGAACGCCTGGGTTCCGGGTTCGACCTTCGGTCGCCCCGGAATGACGAAGAGTTGGTTTCATCCTGAACTCCCCTGGCGCCGCAACTTCGCCTCCGCCCGCCACTCCGCCTTGTGCTTCTCGTTCCACGCCAGGATCCGCGGCGTCCGCTTTTTGATGTCCTCGATCTCGTGGTCGTAGAGAAAGATCCGCTTCTGCCGCGGCGTTTTCGGCTTGCCCGTTCGATCGAGCATGACGAGGCGCCGCGCATAGTGCGCGTTGAAGAGCGGAACGACATTTCCGAAATCGTCTTGTGGTGAAGGCGGATCGGCGCCGGAACGCAGCACGCCGCTGACGAACATTTCCGGCCTCTGCCGAAAATGCGCGAGCAGCGCATTGCGCAGCTCCATGCATGGGCGTTTGCGCGCGAGCTGGCGCAGCACCTTGGGCGTGCGGTCGAAGCGATGCGCCATGCGCCGCGCCATGCGGCGTGCGTGATGCATCGGATCGGCGCAGACCGCGCGCAGCGCTGCAATCCGCTGATGCAGCGGCGCCGCATCGTAGTCGAGTGGCGCAGCGCGCCACTCATCCCAGCTCTGCGTGCGCCGGCGTGTTTCCACCAACGCATAGGGCGCAGGCGGGCCGCCGAACAACTGCAGCCGGAACAGCGGTTTCACTTCACGCGGCTTGTACTCGTAAGGACGCCACGCCGGCGGCGGCGGGCCGCTCGTGCGCTGCACGGGCTTGAACTTCAGCCCCACGGCCAGCGGAAGCAGCACGCGGCGCGCAAACGCCTCGATATCGCGCAGCCAGCGATCGGCCGCGCGATAGACGCTCCAGTCCAGCACCGCGTTGAACGCGATGGCTTGGCCCACCTGCGAGAGGATGGCCAGGATCAGGGACCAGTGATGCGCCGTGTTGGCGCGTAGTTGCGTGTCGTCGATACGTGGCTTCATCGCGCCAACCTCCTTTCGTGGGTAGGAGTATGGCGCGGGTCTGGACCCGGTCGGATTGCGGGGTGAAAGTCGGCGTATTGGGCGGTGGGAATCCCCCTAACGCGCTGTAATTTTCCCTTCTCCCCCGTGAGGGGGAGAGGGTGCCCCGGAGGGGCGGATGAGGGGGCGGGTCGCAGGATGAAACGCGGCGCCGAGACATCACTCTGTCCTGCCCAACACCCCCTCATCCGACCGCTTCGCGGCCACCTTCTCCCCCTCGCGGGGGAGAAGGGTTGTTCGAGCTATTTCGTCGTCCGCGTGAATTGTCGTCTCAAGAAATCCAGGCTTGTGAGAATGCGACCTCTCGCCATTTCCTGTTTTCTCTCCGCATCAGAACGAAGTGCCCGCCGCCGCAAAGCATGCCGCAGTAGGTTTCCACCAAGAACATCGCCTCTTGCCCATCTGGGGAAAATCCGACGGGCGAAAATGTCCAGACACTGGCCTTGTCGTCGGAATTTCGCTGGCTCGCTTCCGAGAGTGCGGCCTCAAAGTCTCCCCGCAATCCCGTGTGCTGGTCGCGACGCTTCTCAAAGCAGGAGTTCGTCGACAGCGTTAGGCTTTTTCGTAGGCTGTCGAACATCGCGCTGGTGTCCAGCTCGAACTCTTCGCTTGGCTTATGTGATCGGCGCCACATTCTGGGCGCTACTCGATCGTCATCAAATGCAAACCAGTGGTCTGTCAGATCGCGCAGGTAAACCTGGTCTGATCGACCCGGTGCATCCCAAAGGCTTGATAGACTTCGCAGCTCGCTGCAGTTGGGTTGTTCTGCTGCGCGCGCATGCAGGTGATGACCGTCAGGAGCAGAAGCAGCGCCAGTGAGAGATTGCGCAGCTGGACTTTGGACATCCGAGGCGCCCCCTAAATTGTTGCGCGAAACTACCTATCGCGCCAACCTTGTAAAATGCCCCATCTTCCGGCCGTCGCGGGTTTCGCGTTTGCCGTAGAGCGTGAGCCGCACGTCCGCGTCGGCGATCAGCGCGGGGACGTCGTCCATGTCGGCGCCGATGAGATTGTGCATCTCCGCGCGCGCCAGCATGTCCGTGGGGCCGAGCGGCCAGCCGGCGATGGCGCGGACATGCTGTTCGAACTGGCTGGTGAGGCAGGCGGCTTCGGTCCAGTGGCCGGAGTTGTGGACGCGCGGCGCCATTTCGTTCGCGAGCAAACGGCCGTCGCGCAGCACGAAGAATTCCACCGTCAGCACGCCCACATAATCGAGCGCATCGGCGACGCGGCGCGTGGCGGCGATGGCGTCGTCGAGGATCTGCGGCGGCAATGTCGAAGGCGCGCGGCTCACACGCAGTATGCCGCCGACATGCGTGTTGTCCGGCGGATCGAACGCGGCAAACGAACCATCTGCGCCGCGCGCCGCGATGACGGAGATCTCGCGCTCGAACGCGACCATCGCTTCGAGGATCGAGGCTTGCGCGCCGATGGTTTCCCAGGCGGGCGTCGCGTCGTCGGTGCTGGTGAGGCGCGCCTGGCCCTTGCCGTCATAGCCCATCCGGCGGGTCTTCAGGATGGCGGGCGGGGCGACGCCTTGCAGCGCGGCTTCGAGATCGCCGAGGGATTCGATCGCGGCGTAGGGGGTCGTCGCCACGCCGGCTTCGTTGAGGAAACGCTTTTCCAGCACGCGGTCCTGCGCGATGGCGAGCGCGTTGGCGCCCGGCCGCACGAGGGCGCCCGATGCGATCAGCGCTTCGGCGGAATGCGCGGGGACGTTCTCGAATTCGGTGGTGACGACATCGACGACCGCCGCGAAATTCGCGAGCGCGGCTTCATCGTCGAAACTCGCCACCGTCGTGCGCGCGGCGACGCGCGAGGCGGGCGCATCCGCTTCGTCGGTGTAGATGTGCGCGTCGAAGCCGAGGCGCGCGGCAGCGCTCGCGACCATGCGGCCGAGCTGGCCGCCGCCGAGAATGCCGATGGTTGCGCCTATGGGCAGCATCACGCGCCGGATGGATTTTCGCCGACATCGGCGGTCTGGCGTGCGCGATAGGCGTCGAGTTTCGCGGCGATGTCTGGATCGTTGAGTGCGAGGATCGCGCCCGCGAGCAGGCCTGCATTCGTGGCGCCTGCTGCGCCGATGGCGAGCGTGCCGACCGGAACGCCGGCGGGCATCTGGGCGATCGACAGCAGGCTGTCCATGCCGTTCAGCGCCTTCGACTGCACCGGCACGCCGAGCACCGGCAGCGGCGTCATCGACGCGACCATGCCCGGCAGGTGCGCCGCGCCGCCGGCCCCGGCGATGATGACGTGGAGGCCGCGCGCCTTGGCGGTGGTCGCATATTCGACGAGGCGTGCGGGCGTGCGGTGCGCGGAAATGACCTTCGCCTCATAAGCCACGCCCAGCGCGTCGAGCGCGGCGGCCGCCAGCGACATGGTCTCCCAGTCGGACTTCGACCCCATGATGAGGCCCACACGTGGAGAGGCGGCGGTCATGAGGGGCTCCGCGAAAGCGGCGGTTATAGGGGAGGGGGTGAGTCGCGCAAGCGGGAGGGTTTACGCGGCCTTGGCTATCAAACCGTGCAACGCCTCCGCCGCCAGTTCGAAGCTCCGCAGGCGCTTGGCGTGATCAAACACCTGGCTCGTCACCATCAGTTCGTCGGCGCCGGTGCGGGTTATGAAGGCGGCGGCCTGCGTGCGGACTTCGCTCACCGTGCCGATGGCGGCGCAACTCGTCAGCGCGCCGAGGATGCCGCGATCCATGGGCGAGAGCGTGGCGTCGTAGTCCTTCACCGGCGGCTGCAGCTTCGTCGGCGTTCCGCGCCGCAAGTTCACGAACGCCTGCATGATCGAGGTGGAGAGGAGATGCGCTTCCTCGCTCGTCTCGGCGGCGAAGATGTTGAAGCCGAGCATCACATAGGGTTTCGCGAGGCGCGCGGAGGGCTTGAAGCGCGTGCGGTATTCGTCGAGCGCCTGCAGCATCTGCTGCGGCGCGAAGTGCGACGCGAACGCGAACGGCAGGCCGAGGATCGCGGCGAGCTGCGCGCCGTAGAGGCTTGAGCCGAGGATCCAGATTGGAATGTCGGAGTTCTCGCCCGGGATCGCGACGACGCGCTGGCCCGGCTGTGCGGGTTCGAAATAGCGCATGAGTTCGACGACATCCTGAGGGAAGCGATCGAGGTCGCCCACAAGCGTGCGCCGCATCGCGTGCGCCGCAGCCTGATCTGTGCCCGGCGCGCGGCCCAAGCCTAGATCGATGCGACCGGGAAACAGCGCTTCCAGCGTGCCGAACTGTTCGGCGATGACGAGCGGCGCGTGGTTCGGCAGCATGATCCCGCCGGCGCCGACGCGGATGGTATTCGTGCCCGCCGCGATGTGCGCGATGAGCACCGAGGTCGCAGCACTCGCCACGCCGGGCATCGAATGGTGCTCGGCCACCCAGAAGCGATTGTAGCCCCAGCGCTCCGCATGCTGCGCGAGATCGCGCGACTGCATCAGCGCCTGCCGCGCGTCGCCGCCTTCGACGATGGGCGCGAGATCGAGGACGGAGAATTTGGTCATTTGAACTTCAATTCCAAAATGTCGATCTGATCCTTCTCCCCCGCGAGGGGGAGAAGGTGTCGACGAAGTCGACGGATGAGGGGGCGTCCACGCGATTGGCCGCACCACCAGACCTCATCCTGAACCTCGCCCCCTCATCCGCCCTTCGGACACCTTCTCCCCCTCGCGGGGGAGAAGGGAAAGCGGCCTCGTTCACAACGCCAAGATCGCCTTCCGCCCCAGCTCTTCCTCCACCGCCGCCGCGAATGCGATCGTCGTGCGATCATCCAGATAGCCGCCCATGGCCTGCGCTCCGAGCGGCAGGCCGCTTTTCGTGCGACCGATGGGAAACGCGGTGGACGGCAGGTGGGCGTGCGCGGCGATGGAGGGCCAGCCGAGCTGGTCGCCGTAGCGGGTGTCCTTGTCGCCCACGCGCATGGTGCGCTTTTCCCAGGCGGGATCGTCGTTGTGCGGGAACGCGGGCACGCCGAACGTCGGTGAAAGCACCACGTCGATATCCTTGAAGAACGCCGCCCACTGCTTGCGGAACGCCTCGTGTGCATCGAGTTCGTTCATCCACGCATGCGCGCTGATCGGCTTCGCGTTGGCGCCGAAGCGGGAAATGATCGTGAAGAGCATGGTGTTGTAGTTGTCGAACGCCTTGGCGAGATCGGGCAGCGCGGGCGATGCGCGCATGACCTTCGCGCCGGCCTTCGCGACATCGTCGGCGAGTGCATTCACGGCGGCGGCGACTTCCGAATCGGTCGGCGCGATCGGATGCGCATCGAGCACCAGAACGCGAAAATTCTTCAACCGCGTTGCACGCGGCGCAGCGAGCGCGACTTTGTAACCGTGCGCTTCGTCATCGTCTGGGCCGGCGAGCACCGACAGCGCGAGATCGAGATCGTTCGCCGTGCGCGCCATCGGCCCGCCGACGCCGAGCAGAACTTTCGCGCCCGCCACGCCGCCGGGCGTGTGCCCGCACATGGGCACGAGCTCCCAGCTCGGCTTGTGGCCGAACGTGCCGCACAGCGCCGACGGCACGCGAATGGAGCCGCCGATGTCGGAGCCGATTTCCAGCGGCACATAGCCCGCCGCGAGCGACGCCGCCGAACCGCCCGACGATCCGCCGGGCGTCTTCGTGAGGTCGTGCGGATTGTTCGTGCGACCGTAGATCGGATTGACCGACTGCCAGTCGCCGAGGCTCGGCGGGATGTTGGTCTTGCCGAGCACGATGGCGCCGGCGTTTTTCAGGCGCGTCACGGCGACGGCGTCTTCCGCGGCCAGCACGCCGCGCAGCGGCTCAAGGCCCCATGTCGTCGGCTGGCCCTTCGTCGCGTAGGCCTCTTTCACGGTCACCGGCACGCCGAGCAGGGGCACGCGTTCGCCCGCCTTGCGCGCCTGGTCGGCGGCCTGCGCCTGCGAACGCGCTGCCTAGAAATTGCGGATGATGACGGCGTTGATCGCCCCGTCGCGCGCCTCGATGCGTTTGATGGCGCCATCGACCAGTTCGACCGCCGAGACCTCCCCGTCATTCAGCGCCCGGACATGCTCTTCCACGGAAGCGGCGGCGAAGTCGGTCATGGCGTTCTCCCTTGGCGTGCGGGGAGTGTGGGAAGGCGAGCGGCGGGACGCAAGAAGGGGTTGCGCGCTGCCACCTTTCCGCCCCCGTCGATTCACGGCGCCTTAACCACGGCCCCGCATTGTCCCTTCCAGATTCTGGAGGATCCATGCGCGGCAAGCTTTTCGGCGCGACGGCGGACGGGATGGACCCGTTCGAGCGCCGATTCGGCATGAAGCGCTCGAAGCTGCCCGCCAATGTGCGGGCGGCGGTGGATACGCTCATGGCCGAAACCGCCATGCTGGCGCAGGAAAACGCCGATCTCGCCGAGGGCCTCGCCATCGCGCAGGGCCTCGCCGACCGCGACCCGCTGGTGCCTGTGTATAACCGTCGTGCGCTGGTGCGCGAGCTGCACCGCGTCATCTCCTATGTCGGCCGCTACAAGACGCAGGCCGCCGTGATCTTCATCGACATGGACGGCTTCAAGGCCATCAACGACCAGTTCGGCCACGCCGTGGGCGACGCTGCGCTCGCGCATGTGGCCAAGCTCCTGCTGGTGCAGGTGCGCGATTCCGACATCGTCGGGCGCATCGGCGGCGACGAATTCGCCGTCGTGCTCGCCAACGCCGCCCCGGACGAAGCCCGTCGCAAGGCCGAGTGGCTGGCCGCGATCATCCAGGCGACCCCCTTCACCTTCGAAGGCGTGACCCACCCGCTGGCGGCGTCCGTGGGCGTCCACCCCTTCGCCGCGGAGGCCCCGGAAGACGCCGAGACCCTGCTCGCCCGGGCCGACGAGGCCATGTACGCCGAAAAGCACGCCGCCAAGATGCGGCTGGCGGCGAACCAGGCTTAGCTTTCTCTTCGCCCCCTCCCGGGGGAGAAGGGTTGAGATTGGAATGCCCGCCGGGCTCGCCTTATGGGGCGCAAGGCGCTAGGACGCGCCCTCAACTCAGTTCCAACGATTTCCACCGGGGCGGCGCGGCTTGGCCGAAAGCATCGAATTCAGCGTGGTCGTGCCGGTCTACAACGAGGCCGGCAACGCCGCCGATCTGGCGCGCGAGATCGCGCGCGCCCTCGAGGGCCGCTCCCACGAAATCATCTTCGTCGATGACGCGAGCCGGGACGACACCCGCGCCGAACTCGCCGCCGCGCGGGCCCAAATCCCGCAGCTGCGCATCGTCGGGCACCGCAAGAACGCCGGGCAAAGCCGCGCGATCCGCTCCGGCGTGGCCGTGGCGCGGGCGCCGCTGGTCGGCACGCTCGACGGCGACGGCCAGAACGACCCGGCGGATTTGCCGAAGCTTCTCGGCCGGATCAGCCGCCAGGACGCGCCGGCAGGGCTTTCCATGGTCTCGGGCGTCCGCCTGAAGCGCCGGGACACCTCCGCCAAGCGCTGGGCCTCCAAGCTCGCCAACGGGGTCCGACAGTCGCTTCTGGGTGACGGCGCCGTGGATTCCGGCTGCGGGATCAAGGTGTTCAGGCGTGACGCCTTCCTTGTTCTCCCGTACTTTGACCATATGCACCGGTACATGCCGGCGCTGATGATGCGCGAAGGGTTCGGGGTGGAGTATTTCGAGGTCAATCACCGGCCGAGGGGGGCCGGGCGCTCGAAATACACCAATCTGGGGCGTCTTGCGGCTGCGGGCACCGATCTGTTCGGCGTCATGTGGCTCAGGAGCCGTCTCCGTGATCCAAAGGGGGCAGACGAGTTATGAGTCGCGACGGCATGACCATGCAGGAAGCGATGACGATACGCCGCGCTGCGAAGTCGCGCGCCGGCGGGGGAAATGAGGGGAGTGGTTCGATGGCCGCAGCGTTCAATGTCTTTCCGCTGATTTTGATCCCGGTGCTGATCTACAACATGATCGCGTTCGGCGGGATGGCGATGTCCGGCGACGCCTCGGCTGTCGTGCAGCAGCTGGCGAGCATCGCGTTCGCTGTGCCGATGGCCTCGAACGCCGTATGGAATGTGGCGTGGGGCGATATCCTCGTGCTGATCGCTCTGGTCCTGCTGTTCATCGAATTGCTGAAGTCCACATCGACCGGCACGTCGGCGATCTTCAACCACGCGCTCTCGATGCTGGTGTTCATCGTCTGCCTGGTGGAGTTCCTGCTGAACGCGGCTTTCGCCACCAGCGTCTTCTTCACGATCATGATCATGTCGCTGCTCGACGTGCTCGCGGGCGTGGTGGTGACCATCGTGTCGGCCCGCCGCGACGTGGAATTCGACCACTCGCGCGGGGCGTAGAGGGAACCATTTGCGCGCCAACGCCTTGATTCCTCCGCGTTTCGCCGGTCCAACGGCGACGTGGAGGAACCCTCATGCGCTCACTCGTACCCTACGCCGCCGCCCTCGCGATGGCTGCGTCCCCGATCACCCTCGCGCCTGCCATGGCGCAAGACACCGCGCCCGCCGCCGGGCATCATCAGATGATGATCGAAGGCACGACGCTCACCGTTTCCGCTGAATCCCGCACGTCCGAGCGGCCCGACATCGCCACCGTCACGGCGGGCGTGGTCACAGAGGCGCCGACGGCCGAAGCCGCGCTCGCTGAAAACGCGCGCCGCATGACGGCGGTGATCGCGGCGATCAAGCGCGCCGGCGTCGCCGACCGCGACATCCAGACGTCCCAGCTCTCGATCCAGCCGCAAACGGTCTATGCCGAAAACGTCCCGCCGCGCGTCACCGGCTACCAGGCGACCAACACGGTGAGCGTGAAGGTCCGCAATCTCGCGAACGTCGGCAAGACGGTCGATGCGCTGGTGCAGCAGGGCGGCAACCAGCTCAACGGCATCCAGTTCGGTCTCAATGAGCCCGACGCCGCGCTTGATCGCGCCCGCGCCGAGGCGCTGAAGAAGGCCCGTGCCCGCGCCGACGTCTATGCGCAGGCCGTCGGCATGCGCGTGCACAAGATCATTGCGATCCAGGAGGGCGGCTCCGTCGATCTGCCGCGCCCCATGCCGCAGATGGCCATGCGCATGGCCGCGAATGAATCGACGCCCGTGCAGGCCGGCGAAGTGGATCTCACGGCGAACGTGACGGTGATGTTCGAGTTGCGGTGAGGCGTGCGTCCGTCGCGCGCAGGGTGGAACTCTTGGGCGCGCTGGCGGTTGGTCGGGCGCAACAAGGGAGCATTGACATGGACAAGGAACACCTGAAGGGCGCGGCGGACAAGGCTTCTGGCGCCGCGAAAGATGCGCTCGGCAAGGCGACGGGCAACGACAAGTTGCGGGTCGAAGGCGCTGTCGACAAGGCCAAGGGCGAAGTCCACGAAGCGATGGGCGACGCGAAGGACGCGATCAAGAAGGCCGACGTGGACGCGCAGCGCAAGCGCGAAGCGGACCGTCCGTAACGCTTGATTGCAGGATGCGATGAAGGCGCGGGGCCGAAGGGCTCCGCGCTTTTTTTGTGTGTGCTACGCGTCGCGCGGTTTGCGCACGATGAGGCGCTTCACGCCGTACACCGCAAACCCCAGACCGAACACGAAGAGCGCGGCGGAGACGCCGTTGACGACATCGGGATGCAGATTGAAGCGTTCTGCAAAACCGAACACGTCGAGATCGCCGCCGAGATTGAAGGCGCGGAACATCGTCACATAGACGCCCGCCATGATCGCGAGCATCCCCAGCAGCTGCTTCACCGAGCCCGCCGTCACGCCCGCGAACCCGACGATCAGCGCATAGACGGGGAGAAGGCCGTACTTCTCGGCGATGAGGGTGAAGAGGTCGGTGAGGCCCATCAGGTCATGCCGTGATCGGCGGGAATGCCGGATGCGGGGCCGTCGGGACGGCGGATGAGTTCATCTTCCGTCGCGCCGCTTTCATACTGCGCCAGCAGGCGATCGGGATCGTAGCTGATGCCGATCGGATTGGCGGCGAACGCCTCGCTCTTCATGAATTCGACAGCGTCGGCGACCGCGCCGCAATCGACCTGGAATTCCATCCGGTTGCCGTCGGGGTCCTTGTAGTAGAGCGACAGGGTCGTGCCGTGATGCACGGGCCAGTAAGGCGTGATGCCTTCCGCCTTCAGGCGCTTGTAGGTCTGCAGCAGATCCTTCGCGTCGGCATAGGTATAGGCGACGTGATTGACGCCGATTTCGCCGCGCTCGCCGAGGCGTTCGCCTTCCGGTTTCAGCAGCGCGAGATTGGCGAAGGCGAAGCGATGGTGCTCGTCGTCATAGGTCATGAAGGCGAGCGCGGGATCCTGGTGGACGACGTCGGCCTCGAACACCTTCTGATACCAGGAGATCATCTCGTCGTAACGGCGCGTCTGATAGACGACGTGCGCGAATTTCACCGGCTTCACCATCTGGCCCTCCCTTGCTGCAGCGTACCGCAAGACAAGGCGCCGAGGCGAACAGCGTCAACTGTTTTCTGATCGCTCACCCCCGGAGCGTATCCGAGCAAGTGTCGCGCGAGCGGTGGTCCTGTCTGGCGCTATATCCAGCGCTCGCTGATAGCTCTGGATTGCCAGATCGTGTTCGCCGCGCTTCTCTAGTAAACTTCCGAAATTCTCATGCGGGAGCGGGTCTGCCGTGGCCAGGATGCAGGAGGCTTTTAAATCTCTCTCGGCTAGCGCCTCTTGACCAATTTCCAAGTGCATCAACCCGCGATTATTAAGTGCGACATGGTCATCGGGTGTTTGCACCAGCAAAGCGCTCAGCTCCGCAATGGCCCCCCCAATACTCTTCCAGATCATCGAAGTAGAAACCAGCGTAGCAACGGTGAGGAGTATAATTCAGCCCC
>JAWXBS010000028.1:0-32742 GCA_034440275.1 Alphaproteobacteria bacterium | reverse complement strand
CGCATGGTGTTCGACTACATCGATGGCGGCGCAGAGGATGAGATAACGCTCGCCCGCAACGTCGACCGCCTTCGCGAGCACACGCTGCATTGGTCGGTGCTGCAGGATATCTCGTCCATAGACACGTCTACGACGATCATGGGCGCAGAAAGCGCGCTGCCCTTCTTCATCACGCCCACCGCAGCGTCACGCCTCTTCCACTTTCAAGGCGAGATGGCCGTCGCGCGCGCGGCGACGAAAGCGAGGACCATCTATTCCATGTCGACTATCGGATCGACGCGCGTCGAAGACGTGGCGACCGTCGCGCCGGGGCCGAAGTGGTTCCAGGTCTATGTGTGGAAGGATCGCGGACTGGTGCGCGAAGGGCTCGCGCGCGCGAAGGCCGCCGGTTTCACGGCGCTTGCGCTGACGGTGGACGTGCCCGTCGCCGGCAATCGCGAACGTGATCCGAAGAACCGCTTCACCATTCCGCCCAAGATCACGATGACGACGGCGCTCGACGTGCTGTCGCGGCCCACTTGGGCGTATCGCGTCGCGAGCTCGCCACGCATCCGACCCGCCAACTTCGACGGCGTCGGCGGGGACCATCCCGGCGGCATAATGGGGTTCATTGACGCTCAGTTCGATCGCACCGTCGGTTGGAAGGATGCGGCCTGGCTGATCGATGAATGGAACGGCCCGGTCGCGATCAAGGGCGTGATGAGCGCGAGTGACGCGCGTGAGTGCCTCGCCGTTGGCGCGGCGGGCGTGTGGGTGTCGAACCACGGTGGGCGGCAGCTCGATCGCGTAGCGGCGACCATCGATGCGCTGCCAGAAGTGGCGGATGCGGTTGGCGGCCGCGCCAGCGTGATCTTCGACGGCGGCGTGCGGCGCGGTACGGACGTCCTGACGGCGCTGGCGCTCGGCGCCGACGGCGTCGCCATCGGCCGCGCCTACCTTTATGGGCTCGGCGCCGGCGGCGAAGCCGGCGTGACGAAGGCGCTGGATATCCTGACGACAGAATTGCGGCGAGACATGGCCTTGCTGGGCGTCACGCGCATCGCGGAAATCACGCGCGGGCTCGTATCGCGCCCGCGCTAACCGCGCAGACTGACGCCTGCCAGAACTTCGCAGAACCAGCGTGCAACCGTCAGCGAGGTAATGTCAGCCACATCGAGGGACGGATCATACTCCGTCAGATCGACGCTGCGCACCTTCGGGTGGGCGAGAATGGCGCGTGTCACATCGAAGAATTCGTGCGCCGCAACACCACCCGGACGCGCGCCCGGCGCACCCGGACATTGCGCGCGGTCGATCACGTCGATGTCGAAGTCCACGTGGATCACATCACACCGCGAAGAAAGGACGTCGAGCGCGCGCTGCGCAGTAGCAACGAGTCCCGCCTCACGGCAGTCACGCGCGGTGGCGACGTGAATGCCCGCAGCCTTGGCCTTGCCATGCATCCGCGCGGTATTGGCGAACGGCGCGAGGCCGATCTGCGCCATGTGCGCGCCGTCCAGTCCATCTTCAAGCAGCGCTTGCACGGGATTGCCGTTGGTCAGGCCGCAGTCTGTGTCGCGCAAGTCGAAGTGCGCGTCGAGCGTGAGCAGGCCCACGCGTTTCAGGGAGGGCGAAAGCGCATGGACCGCGGGTCGCGTCACCGCGTTGTTGCCACCAAGCAGGATCGTCACCGCGTGGCGCGCGACAAGTGGAGCCAGCGCATCGCGGATCGGCGCAAACGCGGTCGCGGGATCAACGAGCTTCAGATCGAGATCGCCCGCGTCGAACACGCGCTGCGTCGAAAGATCAATCCCGGTCTCGACGTCATAGACGCTCATGCGCGCTAGCGCCGCGCGTACCGCCTTGGGCGCGAGATCGCAGCGGCCCGGCGTCAGAGAGCGTTCCGCCAGCGGCGCGCCGAGGACGGCGATGGCGGCGTTCGTGTCGGCGCCCAGAAGGCTCGCCGCGGAGGTCCATGTCCGGCATTCCGATGTCATGGCCCGCTCCTAGCCGCGATGGCGCCTCGCGGTCTATAGGTGCGCCCTAAAGGTGACTGATGTGGGATACCCTCTGGATTGATGCGCATCTTGCGACGATGGCGCGCAACGGCTCGCCGTACGGTGCAATACGCGACGGCGCGATCGCCGCGAAGGACGGGCGCATAAGCTGGGTCGGCGCGCGCGCTGACCTTCCGGGTCCGGCGGAGACACTGGCGCGCAAAGTCGTCAGCGCGGGCGGCGCGTGGATCACGCCCGGCCTCATCGATTGCCACACGCATCTCGTTTTCGGCGGCGACCGCGCACGCGAGTTTGAGATGCGTCTGAAAGGCGCGAGCTACGAGGAGATTGCGCGCGCGGGCGGCGGCATCCTCTCCACGGTTGCGGCGACGCGCGCGGCGTCCGAGAAGGAACTGATCGAAAGCGCGGCGCGCCGGCTGTCCAGCATGATCCGCGATGGGTTGACCACCGTCGAGGTCAAGTCCGGCTACGGGCTCGATCTCGAAACAGAACTGAAGATGCTCTCGGCTGCGCGAGCGCTCGGACAGCGCATGAACGTGCGCGTGCGGCGCACTTTCCTTGGATTACACGCCCTGCCGCCAGAATTTCGCGACGACCGCGCTGCCTACGTGCAGCTCGTGGCAGACGTGATGATCCCTGCGGTGGCGACGGCGGGCGCGGCGGATGCGGTGGACGCCTTCTGCGAAGGCATTGGTTTCACCGCCGATGAAGTGGATTACGTCTTTTCCGCTGCGCGTGCGCACGGACTGGACGTGAAATTGCACGCCGAACAGTTGAGCAACCTTCACGGCGCGGCCCTCGCGGCACGGTACACGGCGCTGTCGGCCGATCACCTCGAGTATCTCGACGACGCAGGCATCGCCGCGATGGCGGAGGCCGGCACGGTGGCGGTGCTGCTGCCGGGCGCCTTTTACTTTTTGCGGGAGACGCAGCATCCACCCATCGAAAAACTTCGCGCCGCCGGCGTCGCCTTGGCGGTGGCGGGCGACTGCAATCCGGGCACCTCGCCCATGACGTCCCCGCTCGCGGCGCTGAACATGGCCTGCACGCTCTTTCGCCTGACGCCAGAGGAAGCGCTCGCGGGCATGACGCGCGAGGCGGCGCGTGCGCTTGGCCTCACCGACGAGATCGGAACGCTGGAGGTGGGCAAAGCCTGCGATCTGGCGATCTGGAACATCGATGCGCCGGCAGAACTGTCCTACTGGCTCGGCGCAGATTTGTTGCGCGAGCGCATTTTCGCAGGCCAGACGGCCTGATCCCTCAAGGAGATAAGATCGTGGACCCACGCCGCGACGACACCCGCCTCATCCGCGCGCCGCGCGGAACGGATATCACCTGCAAGAGCTGGCTGACGGAAGCCGCGCTGCGCATGCTGATGAACAATCTCGATCCCGACGTGGCCGAGCATCCGACGGAGCTCGTCGTCTATGGCGGCATCGGCCGCGCCGCGCGTGACTGGGCTTCGTATGATCGCATCGTGGAAACGCTGCGCCGCCTGAAGGACGATGAAACGCTGCTCATCCAGTCGGGAAAACCTGTGGGAGTCTTCCGTACACATGCGGACGCACCGCGCGTGCTTCTGGCGAACTCCAATCTCGTGCCGCGCTGGGCGACGTGGGAGCACTTCGATGAACTCGATCGCAAGGGTCTGATGATGTACGGCCAGATGACGGCCGGCTCGTGGATCTACATCGGCAGCCAGGGCATCGTGCAGGGAACCTACGAGACATTTGCGGAGATGGGACGCCAGCACTTCGGCGGCGATCTTTCCGGCAAATGGATCCTCACGGCAGGCCTCGGCGGCATGGGCGGCGCACAACCGCTGGCGGCGACCATGGCGGGCGCCTCATGCCTCGCGATCGAATGCCAGAACGACCGCATCGAGAAACGTCTCGCGACACGCTATCTCGACCGCCGCGCCGACACGATCGAGGAAGCCCTTGCCATCATCGACGCCGCGCACGCGAAAAAGGAAGCGGTCTCCGTCGGTCTGCTCGGCAACGCCGCCGACATCCTGCCAGAGATGGTCAAGCGCGGCATTCGCCCCGACATCGTCACCGACCAGACTTCCGCTCACGATCCTGCAAACGGCTATCTGCCGAAAGGCTGGACCATCGAACGCTGGCGCGCCATGCGCGACCAGAACCCGGCGGAAGTCGCAGAAGCCGCGCGCGCATCAATCGCCGAGCATGTGCGGGCCATGCTCGCCTTCAAGGCCATGGGCATTCCCGTCGTCGATTACGGCAACAATATCCGTCAGGTCGCCAGGGATGTCGGAGTCGAGGACGCCTTCGCTTTTCCCGGCTTCGTGCCGGCGTACGTGCGCCCCCTCTTCTGTCGCGGCATCGGTCCGTTCCGCTGGGCAGCGCTTTCCGGCGATCCCGAAGACATCGCGCGCACCGATGCGAAAGTGAAAGAGCTCATTCCGGACGACAAGCGCCTGCATCGCTGGCTCGACATGGCGAAGGACCGCATCGCATTCCAGGGCCTGCCCGCGCGCATCTGCTGGGTCGGCCTCGGAGAGCGTCACCGCCTGGGGCTCGCGTTCAACGAGATGGTTGCGAAGGGCGAAGTGAAAGCGCCGCTGGTGATCGGACGTGATCATCTGGACTCGGGTTCAGTGGCGAGCCCCAATCGCGAGACGGAGTCCATGCGCGATGGATCGGACGCGGTGTCCGATTGGCCCCTGCTCAATGCATTGCTGAACACCGCATCGGGCGCCACCTGGGTTTCGCTGCACCACGGCGGCGGGGTCGGCATGGGCTATTCGCAACACTCCGGCGTCGTCATCGTGTGCGACGGCACGGACGCGGCAGCCAAGCGCATCGAACGGGTGCTGTGGAACGATCCCGGCACGGGCGTCATGCGTCACGCGGATGCTGGCTACGAGGACGCCATCGCCTGCGCGAAAGAAAAGGGCCTCGACCTGCCCATGCTGGAGGGCGCACGATGACGCGGCTCGATCTGGCCACCCTGCGCGCCATCCTCGAAGGTCGCGCGACGGTGAAACTCACGTCGACCGACACCGACCGTCTGGATGCTTCAGCTGCGTCCGTCGCGCGCGTTCTGGCGACGGGCAACGCCGTCTACGGGGTCAACACAGGCTTCGGACTGTTGGCATCCACGCGTATCGCCGACGACAAGCTCGGACAGTTGCAGCGCAACCTCGTGCTGTCGCACTGCTGCGGCGTCGGCGCGCCGTTGCCGGATGCGGTGGTGCGGCTGGTGATCGCGTTGAAGATCATCAGCCTCTCGCGCGGACATTCCGGCGTGCGGCGGGTGGTGGTCGATGCATTGCAGACACTGCTCGACACGCAGGCATGGCCGGTGATTCCGTCACAGGGCTCCGTCGGCGCCTCCGGCGACCTGGCGCCGCTCGCGCATTTGAGCGCAGCGCTCATCGGCGAGGGCCACATTCGACTGAAGGGAGAAGAACTCGATGCACGCGCAGCGCTGAAACGTATCGGCCTCGAACCGCTCGTGCTCGGTCCGAAGGAAGGCCTCGCTCTGCTCAACGGCACGCAGGTTTCCACTGCGCTCGCGCTCGACGCACTCTTTCGTGCGGAAGACGTCTTCAACGCCGCGCTGTTCGCCGGCGCGCTCTCGATCGACGCACTCAAGGGCAGCGACGCTCCATTCGATCCCCGCATCCACGCCGCGCGCGGCCACAAAGGGCAATGCGATGTCGCCTCGACAATTCTGTTGATGCTGCAGGGAAGTGCGATCCGCGAAAGCCACGTGGACTGCGATCGTGTCCAGGACCCCTACTCCCTGCGCTGTCAGCCGCAGGTCATGGGCGCCTGCCTCGACGTGTTGCGGCAGGCGGCGACCACGCTCGTCATCGAGGCCAACGCAGCCACTGACAACCCCCTCGTCTTCGCCGAGGATGACGCGGTGCTCTCTGGCGGCAACTTCCACGCCGAGCCGGTGGCGTTCGCCGCCGACATGATCTCCATCGCCATCTGCGAGATCGCGTCGATCAGCGAGCGCCGTCTTGCAATTCTCGTCGACCCGAAGATGAGCGGTCTGCCCGCCTTCCTCGTCGAAGACAGCGGTCTCAACTCAGGCTTCATGATCGCACAGGTGACGGCGGCTGCACTCGTCTCGGAGAACAAGACGCTGGCGCATCCCGCGAGCGTCGATTCGCTGCCGACTTCGGCCAACCAGGAAGATCACGTCTCCATGGCCACGTTCGCGGCGCGCAAGGCCGGCGACATCGCGCGCAACGCCGCCAATGTCATCGGCATCGAATTGATGGCCGCCGCCCAGGGCATCGACTTCCACGCGCCGATGAAAACGTCGCCGCCTCTCGCCGCCGTCCATGCCACCCTGCGCCAGAAAGTGCGCTTCCTCGACGGCGACCGGATGATGGCCGGCGACATCGCGGCCGCAGCCGCGCTGGTGGAGCAAGGCGCCTTCGGACGACTGCTGTCCGTTAACCCAGAAGGTTGACGGAACCCCCGCAAAACAGTGCTTGGAGCCATGAACGCCGTCACCGCCGTTAACGCTCCTGCCCTCGCCCTGCGCGGCCTCGCCAAGTCGTTTGGCGACAAGCGCGCCGTGGCGAGCCTCGATCTCGATGTGCGGGCGGGCGAACTCTATGCGCTGCTGGGGCCCAACGGCGCGGGCAAGACGACAACGTTGCGTATGGTCGCGGGCCTCCTCCAGCCGGACGCGGGGGAAATCCGCATCTTCGGCGTCGATGCGCGCGTCGATCCGAAAGGCGCCAAGCGCATCACGGCGTGGCTCCCAGACGAGCCAATGCTCTACGACAAGCTCACGGCGTGGGAGTATCTTGAGTTTGTGGCGGGACTCTGGGGCGTGCCGACGAAGGTCGCGAAAGCCCGCGCACAGGAGCTGCTCGAACTGCTCGACCTCTGGCAACACAAGGACGAGTGCTGCGAAGGTTTCTCCCGCGGGATGAAGCAGAAGGCGGCGCTTGCGGGCGCCCTCATTCACGAGCCGAAGCTGCTGATGCTCGACGAGCCGCTGACTGGACTGGATGCGGCCATCGCACGACAAGTGAAGGACCTCCTTCAGCAGCGCGTACGCGACGGCGCGACGATCATTTTGACCACGCACATCCTCGAAGTCGCCGAACGCATGGCCCACCGCATCGGCATCATCGCTGACGGCGCGTTGGTGGCTGAAGGTACGCTCGGTGAGCTTCAAACGCGCGCGGGCGTTGGCATGTCGCTTGAGGATGTCTTCCTGCAACTGACGGCCAATACGCGTCGCGCGGAGCCCACGGCGTGACCATCCGCGGCCTCGGCGGCTTCCTTTTCCTGCTGGGTCACGAGATCCGGCTGGCGTTCCGTGGACGCAAGGACAAGCAGCGCGGCGCGCGGCTTGCGCTGCTGGCGTTTCTCGGCCTCGTCCTCTTTGCCGTCGGCTGGATGGCGGCGAGCCTACTTTCGAAATTCGAGCCGTCACTGACCACGCCTGTACTGCTCGCAACGAGCGCCGGCATAGCATTCGTCGCCACGCTGATGCTCGGGCACGCGCTCATCGCGGCCACGGACGCGGTTTACACACGCGGTGACCTTGACCTCCTGCTCTCCTCGCCGTTCTCGCCATGGACGGTGATGACGGTGCGAGCGCTCGGCGTCGCCGTTCAGGTCGCAACGACGTATGTCGTCATGATCTCGGGACTTCTGGTCTCGCTCGCCATCATGGGTGCGTGGAAATGGCTTGCGATCGGGCCTGCCCTGATCGGTCTGGCGCTGCTGATGACGGGCGGCGGGTTGCTGGTCGCGATGATGCTCTTCGCCACCATTGGTCCGAGAGCCACGCGTGTCGCGGCGCAGGTGATCGGCGCTTTCGTCGGCGCTTCCATCTTTCTCGCATTCCAGTCGCAGCAGCTTTTGCCGCGCAGCGAGCGCTCCGACGCGGCGAGGGCCATGTTCGAGCGCATCAGCCGGATCGACACGCCGGCAGACAGCCCCCTTTTCTTTCCTGCACGCGCGTTCCTGGGCGATACGAATGCACTGCTCGTCTGGTCCATCGGGTCGCTGCTGATCTTTGCACTGGCTGCATTCTGGTTCAGCCGACGCTTCACATCCGACGCCGCTGCAATCCTGGCGCTCGGCCCCAAGCGCCGCGCCTTCAGGGATCGCACGCGACCGTTTCGCGGGGGCGTCATGGCGTCGCTTGTGCGCAAGGAATGGCGCCTGATCGCGCGTGACCCCGTGCTGCTGTCGCAGATCCTGCTGCAGCTTATCTACATGATCCCGCTCATCTTCGTGCTCTACCGCACATCGAGCGACGGCGGCGAAATGCACGCCGGCATGTTCGGCGTCATGGCCGGCGCAGTGGCGGCCATCAGCGCGTCCCTTGCGGCGTCGCTGGCGTGGCTCACCGTGTCTGCGGAAGATGCACCGGACCTCGTGGCCGCTGCCCCCATCGAGCGGCGCATGCTCGAACGCGGAAAGCTCGTCGCGGCGGTGGCGCCGGTCATGGTGCTGGCGGGGGTCGCTGCGGCGGGCATTGCACGTCTGGACCCGACAGCAGCACTGTGGACGATCGCCGGCGCAACAGCGGCGTCGATATCGGCAGGGTATGTCGGCGTGTGGCACCAGGAGCCGGGTGCGCGGAAGGATTTCCGCCGGCGGCCGAAGGCGTCCTGGACGGCGCAGCTTGGACAGTCCTTCGTGACGATCGCGTGGGCGGGCGCCACGGGCCTCGCCGCCAGCGGACTCGCGGCGCTTGCGATCATTCCCGGCGTCATCGCACTGGGCGTATTGCTGGCCCTCGGCGAGAGTCGCCGCAAGCCGGCCTAGTCCGCCACATCGCGGAAATAGGCGACCACTTCGCCCTGCAACTTGAGCGTCAGCGGATTGCCGCGCCGGTCACGCGTCGCGCCTACGGACAGGCGCACCCACCCCTCGCTCACACAGTATTCCTCGACATTGTTCTTCTCCACGCCGCGGAAGCGCACGCCGACGCCGCGCTCAAGTATGGCGGCATCGTGGAAGGGGCTGCTCTCATTGGTGGAAAGACGATCGGGGGGCGTATCTGACATGGGCGCGTGATAGCGGTCGCGGCGTGCCGCGACAACATCCCTCGCAGATCAGGCAGCCGGCAGGCTCACGCGAAAGCAGGCGCCGATCTCGTGGTCGCACAACGAAACATCCCCGCCCATGCCGTGAGCCAGCTCCTGCGCGATTGCGAGGCCGAGGCCGACGCCGCCGTCGCGCTGCGAACTGGAGAAGGGTTCAAACAGTCGCTCGCGAACGCCATCCGACAGTCCTGGGCCATTGTCGGTGATCTCGATCTCAATGCGTCGTTCCACCAGTCGCGCTCGGGCCACGACCATCCCGTCCGTCCTGCCGGTCAGCGCCTGAGCGGCGTTGCGGATGAGATTGGCGAAGATCCGATGCAGCTGCTCCGGATCGGCCATGGCCGATGCGCCGGCATCGATCTCGTTGGTCCAGGTTACGGCGCCATGCTGCGCGAGCGCATCCTCAGCCGCTTCCTCGACCACATCGCGCATCAACACCGCGCGGCGTTGCGCGGGGGGCTCATCGGCCTTGCCGTAGCGCAGTGTCGCCTCGGCGAGCGCAGCGGCCCTCGCAATGGCGCGCTCGAGCCGTGGCGCCGATTGGCGGACCTGGGGGTCGTCGCTGCCGGCGAGACGCTCGGTGACGAGTTGGGCGGTGGCGAGAGAGTTCCGAAGATCGTGCGCGAGCTTGGCGACCGCCGAGCCGAGCGCCGCGAGCCTGTCCTTCTGTCGAAGCGCCGCGCGCACCTCCTGCTCCATGCCCGCAAGCGCGGCTTCGGCGCGCGATATTTCATCAATGCCTCCTGAGGGAGGAATGCGGATGGCGGGATCGTTCGGCCGCTTTCCGAACGCCTCGATGGCGGAACTCAGGCGCACGATCCGACGCACCACGAGCATCAGCAGCGCGGCGTACAGCACTGCGCCCACGATCAACGACACAAGCAGCGTATTGCCGACCAGTCGCTGGGCATGACGCGCGAGATCCCGCTTCAGTCCCTTCTCACCTATGACGACTTCGATGAAACGGCCGCTTTCGTAACGGGGGGCCGCCAGCACTCGAACAAGGCGCCCCTCGGGCGCAAAGAGCGCCGACATCGCGTCGAACACCGACCCGCCCCGATCCTCCCGGAGATCGACGGTACGGATCTCGACGTCTGCAGGTATGTCGGACTGCAGGGTCAGAACGCGCTCATCGTCACGCTGCAGGGCGACGAGCCGCACGCCGGCGTTGAGCAGCAGTTCCTGTTCGAGCTGTTCGGTCAGGGCGCCGGTGGGCGCGGCTTCGCGCGCGAGCGCCGCCACCTGGGCTGCGTCCACACGGCTGCGAAGCCAGTTGTCGTGAAAATCGCCAAGCGAAGGGCCGACGAGGATGAAGTCGGCGATAACCACGAACGCCACAGTCAGCGCCAGCAGCTGGCCAGCGAGCCCGCCCGCATAGCGTCCTGCGCGGATGCGCAGAAGCGTGTGTGAGGAGCCCCTCTCCATGGGCGGATTCTGGACGATGGCGATTGTGTTCACAAGTCCGCGAGGTCTCTCGCGTGCATGTACCGTCTCCTGCAAGCCGGGCGCGGGAACGCAGGCTAGGGAAGTTTGCTCAGAATCCCGACGAGCCGCCGAGTTCCGGCGCTGAACAAGAGCGGCGTGTAGAAGGCGCCCGCCGCGCGCTTGATGATCTCGCCCCGTGTCGGGTACGGCGCAACGACGCCGGTGAGCGCACGCAGGCCGAGCTTGCTGACCATGGCGAGCGCAACGATCTGGATGAGGTCTGCGGCGCCCGCGCCGACGATCTGCGCGCCCAGAATTTTCGCACCGGGTCCGACCACGATGCGCGCAAAGCCCTCGGTGTCGCGTTCGGCCTGCGCGCGGTCGTTGTCGTGGAACGGCGCCGTCACGACCTTCACCTTGTCGCCGAACGTTTCACGCGCCGCGCTTTCGCTGAGACCGATCTGGGCAATCTCGGGTTCGCAATAGACGGCGGCGGGAATGGGAACGGAGTCGGCGCGTGTCTTGGCCTTGAACAATACGCTGCGCACGAAGGCGCTCGCATGCCAGCCGGCGGCGTGGGTGAGCTGTTCGCGGCCCGCGACGTCGCCCACGGCCCAGACGCGCGGATTGCTGACGGAGCGCAGCCAGGGATCGACCACGACGCCCTTGGCGTTGCTCTCGACGCCGCCCTTCTCGAGATCGAGCCCCTCGACCATCGCCTTGCGGCCGATCGCGACGAGAAGGTGCGAGCCTTCGACAGTCTCTCGCCCCGCCGCCGTTTCAATCTCCACGCGGATCGCGCCCGCCGCACCCGATACGCCGACCGCCTTGGCGCCTTCGCGCAGCGCAACGCCTTCGTTCGACAAGGCCTGCACCGCCAGCGCGCGTACATCGTCTTCGAACGGGCCGAGCGCCCGCGCCGCTTCGAGGATCGTCACTTCAGCGCCGAGACGCCGGAACGCTTGCCCAAGTTCAATGCCGATGGCGCCGGCGCCGAAAATGATGAGGCGTTTTGGAAATTCCGGCGCCGAGAAGATCGTCTCGTTGGTAAAATAGGGCGTGTCAGTGAGACCGGGGATAGGCGGCACGAACGCGCGCGCGCCGGTGGCGATCACGATGCGTTTGGCGCGGACGCGCACCGTCTCGCTGACGAGCGTGCGTTGATCCTCGAAGCGCGCACTTTCGCGCACGACCGTCACGCCAAGACCTTCGAACCGCTCCTGGCTGTCGATGGGCGCGATCGTCTCGATGACGCCCGCGATGTGCCCCTTCACCGCCGCCCAGTCGACCGCGGGCTCCGCATTGGCGATGCCGAAGCGCGACGCCGTGCGGAACGCCTGCGCCGCCTTGCCTGCGGCGATGATCGCCTTCGACGGCACGCACCCGTAGTTCAGGCAATCGCCACCCATCTCGCCGCGCTCGAACAGCACGACTTTGAGGCCGAGTTGCGCGGCGCCGGAGGCGACCGACAATCCACCCGATCCGGCGCCGATGACGGCGATGTCGGCCTTCAGCTCTTTCATGCGGGTTTCTTGCTGCGAAAGCGCTTGATGACTACAGGCGCGAGCGACACCGCAGCGAGCGCGAAGAAGGCGGGGATCAGCTGCTTTGCGAAGCCAGCGAGGTTGGGTTCCTCGCCACTGGCGAAGACTGCGCCGAGGCCTGAGCCGATCCAGGTGTAGGCGATCACGCCCGGCAGGATGCCGACGGCGGTGGTGATCACATAGTGCGGCAGCTTCGCGCCGAGCACCGCAGGCGCGATATTCGCCACGGGAAACGGCACGACGGGCAGGAAGCGCAGCGTCAGCATGTAGCTGAAGGGATTTTCCTGAAATCCGGATTCAAGCCGCTTAAGGAATGGCCCGGCGCGACGACGCAAAGGCTCCCCCAACGCAGAGCGCGCGACGAGAAAGAGCAATGTCGCCCCCGTTGTGGCGCCGACCACCGTGGCGAGCGTGCCGCCGGCCAGTCCGAACAGAAAGCCGCCGCCGATCGTCAGCCACAGCGCGCCGGGGATCATGAGCGTGGTGAAGAGAATGTACGCCGCGAGATAAGCCGCGACTGCGGCGACGGGTTGCTCGGCGACAAAAGTTGTCAGCGCCTGCCGGTGCTGCGCGAGCGCCTCGAACGACAACTGCTTGTGCAAGCCCAGCGCAAACGCCGTCGCCAAACCCGCAAGGATCACCAGCAGCGGCAGGTAGCGCAGGAACGGATTGCCCTTGGGCGCAGCGAGCCGCTCGATTGCATTGTCCTCAGCGGCCATAGGCGTTCAGCTTCCAGTCGTAGTCATACCCGGCGATGCGGCTTGTTGCACGGATTCGCGTTGCGAGATCGGGTGTTGCGTAGCGCAACAGATGCGCACGCAATTGCGCACTGTTTCCAAAATCGCTCGCGTACCAATCATAGATCGACGACAGCCGCAAACCGTTCGCCGTAACCGTCACGCCGCGCGGATGATTGACGTAGAGGCGCGCCGCGGCGTCAAGATCGGCGTCGAGCGTCGAGGCGCGCCACGCACGCGCCATGAGGTTGGGACACCCGATCGACGCGCAGTTGAGCGCGTAATGCAGGCGCGGATCCTTGAACTGGACGCGCAGGATCGCGTTCTCGATCTCGTCCAGCGAAAGCCGCCTGCCCTCCACGGTCACAACTTTCGTGAGCCACGGCCCGATCAGCGCCTTCGGGTTGAAGCCCGCGCCCTCGCTGCGAATGTCTCGAATGGAGCGCACCGGATAGCGCGCGAGGATCACCCGAACGGTCGCGGCGTTGTAGAGATTTGCCCAGACGGCGAACTGCGCGTCGCGCGGCAGTGTCGAGACAGGCGTGCGCTCGAGGCTGGCGATATAGGCGTCCAGTGCAGCGCGATCGGCCGCGGAAGCCTTCCAGCCGGCATAGTCCACCCGGGCCACGCCATCGGCGGCCATTGTCACCCGGCGGCTCAGAAGATCGTCCCATGGACGGGGATCGGGTTCGGCGGCATGGGCTGCGCCGAGCGTCAGGAGTGCGGCAATCGCGCCAATGAGGGGTCTCATGGGAGGGCTCGGCGCCTGCCGGCGGGCGCTTCAGGGCGTCGGCCAAAGGCATACGGTGCGCGACCCGCCCCGGTTGCGTGCTTGACGCATTACCCCCGCCTCGTGTATCCGCGCCGGCTCAACTCAAGAACGACGAGGAAGTACCGTGGCCACCAAGAGGACGTATCAGCCGAGCCGGCTCGTGCGCAAACGCCGCCACGGTTTCCGCGCGCGCATGGCCACCACCAATGGCCAGAAGGTCCTTTCGCGCCGCCGCGCCAAGGGCCGCAAGCGCCTTTCGGCCTGAACCAGGTCCCTGAAACGATAGAAGTTGGAAAACTGCGCAAGCGCGCAGAGTTCCAGTACGTCCAGAAAGGCGTCCGCAACGGTCGCCCGACCCTCGCCGCCCAGGCCCGCCGCCGCGATGAGGCCGCCGGCCCGCCCCGCGTAGGGTTCACCGCCACCAAGAAGATCGGCAACGCCGTCGTCCGAAACCGCGCCAAGCGACGTCTACGCGAGGCCGCGCGTCGAATGGTCCCGCTCTACGGCAAGGCGGGGGTCGACTATGTGTTCCTCGCTCGCGACACGACAGGGGATGCCCCATGGCAGACCCTGCTTGACGATATGAAAGACGCATTGTTAAGGCTCGCCGCCGCGCTGGAGCGGACAGCCTGACGTAACGCCCGGGCTCTTTGCCTTTCGGGCCACCCCATTCAAGGACGAACGATGACCAACCCCGGCGGTCCCCACCAGGACGACGGCACGACCCGGAACATGATCCTCGCGGTCGTGATCTCGTTGGCGTTGTTCCTGCCCTACCAGTTCTTCGTTCTCGATCCGATGCAGAAGCAGCAGCGCGCCGCACTGCAGGCCGAGCGCGTCGAAGTGCAGAAGCAACGTGTGGAAGGACCGGCTGCAAACGCGCCGGTCACACGGAGCGCGGCGGTCGCCTCCGGCGCGCGAGTGAAGTTCGACGCGCCCGGAATCGACGGCTCGATCGCACTGCAAGGCGGACGCATCGACGACCTCTCGCTCAAGCGCTACCGCCAGACGGTGGAGCCCACGAGCCCGGAAGTCGTCTTCCTCAACCCCGAATCCGCGCGCGGCGCGACGTACGGCGTGTTCGGCTGGACGACAGCCGATGGCACCGTCGATGTCATTCCCGCATGGACGGCGGCTGAAGGCGCGACCCTGACGCCGCAGACGCCCTTGGTCCTGACCTACGATACCGGCGACGGTCTCACCTTCACCCGAACCGTTTCCGTCGATGACAACTACGTATTCACGATCACCGACAAGGTCGCCAACGCCAGCGACACACCGCGCGTGCTGCAGTCCTACGGCGTGGTGCGCCGCCACGGCATGCCCGACGACCTGATGAACTACATGACGGTGCATGAGGGCTTCACCGGTGTCCTCGGCGGCACGCTCTACGAGACCGATTACTCCGCCGCCGACAAGGGCAAGGGCCAGAACTTCGAGAAGATGGCCGTCGGCGTGCCAAGCACCGGCGGCTGGCTCGGCATTACCGACAAGTACTGGCTAGCTGCCGTCATCCCAGATCGCACCGCCACGGTCAGCGCGCACTATGCGGCGCTCCCCGGCAACGACGGCCGCAAGGTCTATGAGGCGGGCTATTTCGGTCAGCCACAGACTATTGCGCCGAACGGCGAGGTCACCGCAACGCACCACTTTTTCGCCGGCGCCAAGCGCGTGGAGATCCTGCGCGGATATGAGGACTCTCTCGGCGCAACGGACTTTACGAAGGCCGTCGACTGGGGAAATTTCTACTTCCTCACGCGTCCATTCTTCTGGCTGCTGGAGACCTTCTACAAGCTCGTCGGCAATTTTGGCGTCGCCATCATGCTGGCCACCGTCGCAGTGAAGGCCTTGCTCTTCCCGATCGCGTACAACTCGTACAAGACCATGTCGAAGATGCAGAAGCTGCAGCCGAAGATGAAGGAGATACAGGAGAAGTTCGCGGCCGATCAGCAACGCCTCCAGCAGGAGATGATCAAGCTCTACCAGACCGAGAAGATCAATCCGGTCACAGGCTGCCTGCCGATCTTCCTGCAGATCCCGATCTTCTATGCGCTCTACAAGGTGCTGCTCGTCAGCATAGAGATGCGTCACACGCCGTTCGTCGGCTACATAAAGGATCTTTCGGCGCCCGACCCGACGTCGTGGCTCAATCTGTTCGGCCTACTGCCGTTTACCGCTCCAGTGGACATTCCCGTGCTTGGCTTCGTCATCTCGGTGGGGCTGCTGCCAGTGCTCTATGGCATCAGCATGTGGGCGGTCACGGCGATCAGCCCGCAGCAGGTGTCCGACCCGATCCAGCGGCGCATTTTCCAGCTCATGCCCATCCTCTTCACCTTCATGTTCGCGAGCTTCGCGATCGGCATGGTGATCTACTGGGTGTGGTCGAACGTGCTGACCTTCGCGCAGCAGTACGCGATCATGCGCCACCAGGGCGTGAAGACCGGCCTCGACAACTGGATCGACAGGACATTCGGCAAGAAGCCGGCTGAATCCGTGGTGAAGTGACCACGCCGCACTCTCTTGAGGCGCTTGAAGCGGGACGGCTTCTCTTCGCCGGCCCCGTCACATTCGAGCGTGGGGTGGTGAAGATGGACGGGCTGCCGACAGCGGATTTGCCGGAGGTGGCGTTCGCGGGTCGATCGAATGTCGGCAAGTCGAGCCTTGTGAATGCGTTGACCGGGCGCAAGGCGCTGGCGCGCGCCTCCGGCGAGCCTGGCCGTACGCGCGAACTCAACTTCTTCCTGCTCGGCGAGAAGATGCGCTTCGTCGATATGCCGGGTTACGGCTACGCCAAGGCGCCGAAAACCGAGATCGAACGATGGACAAAACTCGTGCGGGATTATCTGCGCGGCCGTCCCGGACTCGCCCGCGTCTTCCTGCTCATCGACGCGCGTCACGGCGTGAAGGCGAATGACGCCGCCGTGATGGACATGCTCGACGAGAGCGCGGTGATCTATCAGGCGGTGCTCACCAAGGCCGACAAGCTCTCCGACACGGCTCTCGCCGAAATGGTCGCCGAGACCGTTAAACTGCTCGTCAAACGACCCGCCGCGCACCCGCTGGTGCTGCCCGTTTCGGCGCACGACGGCGCGGGTGTGGCGGAATTGCGGGCGGAAATCGCGGCCCTCGCCGGCGTCTGAACGCGCGCCGTGGATTGACCGCCGAACACCCCTTCCACCCCGCCACGCGGCGCCCTAAAGGGCGACGGTGACAAAGACGCCTTCCGACGCCGCCGCCACGCTCACAAGCAATGGCTTTGCAACCGCCAAGACTTTGGCGGAGGCGCTGCCGTTCATCCAGATCTATGATCGCGAAACCGTCGTCATCAAATATGGTGGCCACGCCATGGGCGATCTGGAGACGGCCAAGCGCTTCGCGGCCGATGTCGTGCTGCTGAAGCTCGTCGGCATCAATCCTGTGGTCGTGCACGGCGGCGGACCGCAGATCAGCCGCATGCTAGAACGCGCGGGCGTGAGGTCGGCGTTCGTCGATGGTCTGCGCGTCACAGACACGCAGACGATGGAGGTCGCCGAGATGGTGCTCTCCGGCGCCGTGAACAAGGAACTGTCGCACCTCATCACGGCTGCTGGTGCGGAAGCGGACGTGCGCGGCGTAGGGCTTTCCGGGAAAGATGCGCGCATCATGACCTGCGAGAAGGTCACGCGCACGAAGCGCGATCCCGACTCCAACATCGAACAGGTCGTCGATCTCGGCTTCGTCGGCGAACCGAAGCATGTGGATGCGACGCTCATCGAACTGCTGATCAACGCGACTGAGCATGATTACATTCCCGTCATCGCCCCCATCGGCGTGGCCGACGACGGAGCCACCTACAACATCAACGCCGACACAGCCGCCGGCGCCATAGCCGGCGCGCTGAACGCCAAACGCTTCCTGCTGCTGACGGACGTCGCCGGCGTGCTCGACGGCGACAAGACCCTCATCCGCGAGATGAGCCGCGCGCGCGCTGCAGAACTCATCGCGACAGGTGTTGCTTCCGGCGGCATGATCCCCAAACTGGAAACCTGCACGGCGGCGCTGGACGCAGGGGTCGAAGCCGCCGTGATCCTAGATGGCCGACAGCCGCACGCGCTGCTTATGGAGTTGTTCACCGACCATGGCGCCGGCACGCTTATCCGCTGACTCCGGCTCGCGCTGGAACCTGCCCTTCTGGACGCTGCTCGCGGCGCTCGTCGCGCTGTGTCTGGCGCTCGGCGCCTCTGCGGGTCACGCTCAGCAGGGACGCAAGAACGAGGGCAAGCAGACCGGCGGATGGACGCTCTGCAACCAGACAAGCTACATCCTTGAAGCCGCCACCGGCCGTCCCGACGGACGCGCCGTAGTCGTGCAGGGATGGATTCGGCTCCGACCGGGACAGTGCGGCGCGGCCGCGCCTTCGCCGTTGGCGCGCGGCGTCCACTATGTCTATGCGCGCACCGTAAACGCGCATCGCGGGGGCCGACGTCAGTGGGGCGGCGATGCGAAGCTCTGCATCGACCCCTCCTCCTCTTTCGCCGTGGAAAATCCGTCGTCCTGCGAGCAGATGGGCCTTGAGGAGCGTGACTTTCGCCGCGTGCAGATCAACAAGCGCGACAGTTGGCGCACGAGCTTTGCAGAGGCCAATCCCTACACGCTCTACGGCGCGCGCAGCCAAGGCCTGCAGCGCCTGCTCGCGGACGCAGGTTACGATTCTCGCACCGCGTCCGGCGGCGCCGACCCGCGGCGCGCAGCCGGCGCGATCCAGCGCTTCCGCGACGACGCAAAGCTGCCGGCAACGGCTAACGAAGATCAGCTGATCGATGCGCTCGAAGCCGCAGCACGCCGTCGCGCGGCTGCGATCGGACTTACACTCTGCAACCGCACGTCAGGCCGCATCTGGTCAGCGGTCGCGCGGCGGCGCGGCGAAGGCTGGGAAAGCCGTGGCTGGTGGCCGCTCGGCCCCGGCGCGTGCGCGCGCGCTGTCGACGATCCGTTGCTGCAGACCTTCTATTTTGTGCATGCTGTAATGGAAACTCCGCAGGGCGAACGCTACCTTGCCGCGCCCGGCACGACTTTCTGCAGCAGTCCAACAAAATTCGCGATCCTCAGCCGTGATCGCTGCGCGGCGCGCTACTACGACGAAACATTGTTCACGCCAATCTCCAGCGACGGCCGCGAAGGTCTGGTGGTCGAGTTCTTCGACGCCGACTTCCTGCCCCCCGGCGCGCGCCCACAGCAATCGAACGCGCCACTCGTCGCGAGCGATGGCCCTACGGAAGCCACCGATCCCGATACGGGACGCGAGCCGCGCTCACGTGCGCCGGCCCTCGTCCCCGGTCTCGCAAAGAAAGGTCCCGACCAACGCACTACGGTGACGCTGCCTGGCCAACGGCCCGCCACACCGCCGGCTGCGAAGGGACCGGGAAATTGAGCGCCTTAGCCGGGCGCGATGTCTGGGTATTCGATCTCGACAACACGCTCTACCCCGCGGACCACGAGGTGTTCGACGCGATCGGCCATCGCATGACTGCGTTCATATCCCGGACGGTCGGCGTCGAATGGGATGCGGCGCTGACCCTTCGCGAAACCTACTTCAACGACTACGGCGCCACGGTCGTCGGCCTCGTGAAGCACCATGGCATCGATGCGACCGCCTTCCTGCACGAAGTGCATGACGTGTCCCTGGAAGCGGTGGAGCCAGATCCCGAACTTGGCGGTCTGATCGCGCGACTGTCCGGACGGCGGATCGTGTTCACCAACGGCGGACGGGAATACGCCCACCGCATCCTCGCGCGCCTCCGCATCGACAAGGCGTTCGATAGCGTTTTCGCGCTGGAGGACACAGGCCTCGTGCCGAAGCCCGAACGCGCCGCCTTCGAACGCCTGATCGAGGTCTGCGATTTCGACCCCGCACGCGCGGTGATGTTCGAAGACCACCTCCGCAATCTGGAGCCTGCCGCCGAACTCGGCTTCGCCACGGTGCTCGTCGGCGCCGCCTCGCCGCCCGCGCCGTACGTCCACCACGCCGCCCCGCGCCTGCACGCCTTCCTGCGCGCGGTGCTGGACAACCAGTCATTGACCACCGCGCCCGCCTCCCCTAGCGAGCGGGGATGACCGCCGAACTCGCATCGATCATCGACGACGCCTGGGAGCGTCGCATCGACATCACCGTGACCACAAGGGGCGCCGAACGCGACGCGGTGTTCACCGCGCTCGATCTGCTCGACAGCGGCAAGGCGCGCGTCGCCGAACGCGGCGGCGATGGCGTCTGGACCGTGCACCAATGGCTCAAGAAGGCGGTGCTTCTTTCTTTCCGCCTCTCCGACAACACCGTGATGGGCGAAGCCGACGATCCGCACTGGGACAAAGTCCCGCTCAAGACGGCCGGCTGGGGTGAAAACCGTTTCCGTGACGCGGGCTTCCGCATGGTGCCCGGCGCCGTCGTGCGCCGCGGCGCCTTTGTCGCACGCAATGTCGTGCTGATGCCGTCCTTCGTGAACATCGGCGCTTACGTCGATGAGAGCGCGATGATCGACACGTGGGCGACGGTCGGCAGCTGCGCGCAGATCGGCAAGAACGTGCACATCTCCGGCGGCGCCGGAATCGGCGGCGTTCTCGAGCCGCTGCAGGCCAATCCCGTGGTGATCGAGGACGACTGCTTCATCGGCGCGCGCAGCGAAGTGGCCGAGGGCGTGATCGTGCGTCAGGGCGCAGTATTGTCCATGGGCGTCTATCTTGGCGCCTCAACGAAGATCGTGGATCGCAAGACCGGCGCGGTGACACGCGGCGAGGTTCCGCCGTACGCGGTCGTCGTGCCCGGCGCGATGCCGGACCCGCACGGCGGCCCGTCGCTCTACTGCGCAGTGATCGTGAAGCAGGTCGACGCGCAGACGCGCTCGAAGACGAGCATCAACGAACTGCTGCGGGACTGAACGCGCGTCGCACCAGCGCCGCGCCGTCAGATCTGGCTAACGCCCCGCGATCAACGCGACAGCATACTGTACGCCATCACCGCCAGTTACGGACCATCTGTCGCCCACCTTGCGTGTCGCCGCGTGTGGGGAGCACGACTTCTCACCACCTTGCGGGGTGATGCAGAACTGGTTGTTCTCGACAGCCCAGCGGCCCGGCACGGCTTGGTCCCCCGCCTTCATCGTGTAGCTGCCGTCGGCGTTGAAGTGGAACTTGAGCGCCGTCCCGTCACCCGCAGTCGCCACCACCGTATTCGCGGCAAACGCATCGGTGGTACCATCAGCGAGCGCCGGCCCGGCGATGAACGCAAGGGCTGCGGCCGCAGCCCCGAAAATCAGCTTCTTCATGCGGTTTCTCCCATTTGCCCACTTCACTGGCGGGCTGCGCGGCAATTTAGCGGTTGCCCGACCAACCGCAAGCGCGCGCATTCAACTTCCCCGGAGCATCATCGCGCACTACATGGTGGACATGACCGACTTCGCCGATCCCCTGCCTCTCGCACAGGCGCTCGTGCGCCGCCGCAGCGTCACGCCCGCAGACGACGACGTTCTTGCGGTACTCACCGACGCGCTGGAACGGTTGGGTTTTCGGGTGAAGCGGTATCGCTTCGGCGAGGTCGACAACATCTATGCGCGGCGCGGCGATGGTACGCCGAACTTCTGCTTTGCCGGTCATCTCGACGTGGTGCCGCCAGGCGATGCGGCGGCGTGGATGAGCGATCCGTTTGCAGCGGATGTGCGCGCCGGACGGCTCTTTGGGCGCGGCGCGGCAGACATGAAGGCCGCGATTGCCGCGATGGCCTCAGCTGTTGCGCAGTTCGACGCCGACGGGGGCGCGCAGAACGGCTCCATCAGCTTTCTCATCACGCTCGACGAAGAAGGCCCCGCGATCGACGGTACCCGCAAAGTGCTCGACGCCATAACCGCCGAAGGAGAGCGCATCGATCACTGCATCGTCGGCGAACCGACGAGCGTCACGGATGTTGCGGACACGGTGAAGAACGGTCGACGCGGCAGTCTCAACGCCGTGATCACCGTCACCGGCAAACAGGGTCATGTGGCGTATCCGAAGCTCGCGGTGAACCCGGTCAACGTGCTGCTTGACGTGATCCATCACCTGCGGCGGCGCATCCTCGACTCCGGCGCGCCCGGCTTCGACGCCTCCAACCTTGAAGTGACGAGCATCGACGTCGGCAACGTTGCGCACAACGTGATCCCCGCGCGCGCGACGGCGAAGTTCAACATCCGCTTCAACACGCATCACACAGGCGCCGCGCTGCTCGAGTGGATCGAAGAATGCCGCCAGCGCGCCGGACGCTTTGCTGCAGGCGCTGAAATCGTCATCGACGCGCGCGTCACGGGCGAGCCGTTCTACACGCAGCCCGGCGCGTTCACCGACCTCATCGCCGATGCCGCGCGTGAAACGCTTGGTCGTGCCCCAGAGCTTTCCACCACCGGCGGCACGTCCGACGCCCGCTTCATCAAGGATTTTTGCCAGGTCGCCGAACTCGGCCTTCAGAATGCCACTGCGCACATGGTCGACGAGAACGTGCGCGTGGATGACCTGCGCGATCTTGCGCGGCTATACGCAGCGATCCTGAAGCGCTATTTCGCGCCGGCTGCGTAGCCCACACGCACGAGGTAGAGCCCGTCAGCCGGCGCCACGGGCCCGCAAGCTGCACGATCCCTCGCCGCCAGCGCGCGCGCCACCCAGCTGACGGGCTGCTTGCCGAGACCGACCTCCACCAGCGTCCCCGTGATCGAACGCACCTGCCGATGCAGGAACGAGCGCGCTTCCACATGCACATGCACTTCGTCACCCGCGCGCACGACGTGGATTTCATCGAGCGTCTTCTGCGGACTCTTCGCCTGACACGCACTGTCGCGGAATGTCGTGAAGTCGTGATCGCCGACCAACGCCTGCGCGGCGGCGTCCATCGCCTCGGCATCGAGCGGGCGCACCACACGCCACGCCTTGCCACGATCGAGCGCGAGATCGGCACGGCGGTTGATGATGCGATACCAGTAACGCCGCTTGATCGCATCGAAGCGCGCGTGAAAGCCGGCATCGGCTTCCTCCGCCTCGATCACGGCGATGGGGTGGGGCCGCAAATGGGCGTTCAACGCGTCCCGCACCGCCGACACGTCATAGCTCTTCGGCAGATCCACGTGTGCGACCTGCGCCAGAGCGTGCACGCCCGAATCCGTGCGCCCGGCGCCGACGACATCCGTACGCACGCCGCACAATTTCTCGACGGCGTCTTCCAGCGCGCCCTGCACGCTCGGCGCAGCGCCAAGGCGCTGCCAGCCCTGATACGGGCCGCCGTCGTATTCAATGGTCAGCTTGTAGCGCGGCATGGCCGCGCGTGTAGCACGCTAGTGGGAAACGCTCACCCTGCGCCGCCGCCACGGTAGTCGAGGACATCGCAAACCATTTCGCCGGGCATGCCCGGCGCTGCGCCGGTGATGGGCATGAGCTTCATGTCGGCGCCGTCTTCCAGCCGCCACATGACGAGGTACGCCGTGGGGCGCGTTGCGCCGCAGAGCTTGGCGATGTCGGCAGGGCCCTCGTCGAGCACACGGTACAGCGTCAGCGTCGCATCGCGCGGCACCGAAAGACGCGCCGAGATCGTCGTCGGCTGACGGGACTCGTCGAGAACCGCTGTCTCACCGTCGGCGGCGCCGCTGGCGATGGTGGTCAGGACATGGCCCTGCATCGAAGTGAAGACGGACGTGACGACCGAAGCGCCCACCGGTGCGCCGGTCTGTGGATTCGTCGCCGGCGGATAGTCGGTCTCGAACAGCGACAGAGGGCCGGTGGCGACGCGCGCATCGTCGGAAACAGCTTCCCAGTTGCGCGGGTCTCGGATGATGGCGTCGGCGCTCGACGCGACAGGCGGTGGCGCATTGCCCGTCTTGGTCTTGCTCTCGGGTTTGCACCCACCGACGGCCAGCGCCGCGCAAACACAGATCAGAATGACCCGAACCATCCACGCCTCCCGTTGCCCGCGCGAAGCTTACCGAGGTATCAGCTGAAGCGGAAGCCTGCCGGGATCGGCGTTCCGCGTTGGAATTCCGACACTTCCATCGCCTGTCGGCCCTCGCGCTGCACGCGCAAAAGGCGCACTGCGCCTTCTCCGCACGCCACGAGCAATTCGTCGTCGAGCACTTCGCCCGGCGCGCCGAGTCCGAGACCGGTGCGCGACAGAAGCGCCTTCATGCGCACCACGCCCTTCTCGCCCGGCGCCTCGAACCATGCGCCTGGATAGGGCGAGAGGCCACGGATCTGCAGATCGATCTCGCGCGCGGGACGCGACCAGTCGATGCGCGCTTCGGCGGGTTCGATTTTCTTCGCGTAGGTGACGCCGTCTTCGCCTTGCGCGATCACCTGCACGGCGCCCGCGAGAATGGCGTCGACGCTGTCGGCGAGCAGCGGCGCGCCAAGCGCAGCGAGCCGGTCGTGCAGCGTCTGCGCCGTGTCGTCGACGTCGATGGGTGTCATCGCCGTCGCGAAAACCGGACCGGTGTCGAGCCCCTCTTCCATGCGCATCGCCTGCACACCGGTCACCGCATCCCCGGCCATCAACGCGCGCTGGATGGGAGCGGCGCCACGCCAGCGCGGCAGCAAGGAGCCGTGCAGGTTCACGCAACCGAAGCGTGGCGCATCGAGAACGGGCTTCGGCAGAATGAGGCCGTAGGCGACGACGACCGCGAGATCGAGATCGAGCGCGGCGAACGCCTCCTGCTCCAGCGCCTTCTTCAGGGATTTCGGCGTCCGCACCTCGATGCCGTGCTCTTCGGCGAACGCATGCACGGGTGTCTTGCGCAATTGCTGGCCACGCCCCGCCGGACGCGGCGGCAGGGAGTAGACGCACACGATATTGCGCCCGCGCGCCAACAGCTCCGCGAGCGCGGGGACGGCGAAGTCCGGCGAGCCCATGAACGCGATGCGCGCTGTCATGTCTCACCGTCCTTCAGCGCAACAATACTCAGAAGTGCATGCCTGCTTCGCGCGACACACCGTCGAGAAAGCCCGAAAGCGCGCCGACCCTTGGATTTCGCCTCGTCTGGACGCACGCGCACGCGATCTCATGCGGTTCCTGCGGTTTGTGGCGCCATGGGAAAGAGCTTGGCGGGCGCGCGTCAAGCCGCCTCGAACTTCTGCAGCTTCTTGACCTTGCGGATCGCGCTGTCGCGTTTCAGGCGCGAGAGGTGGTCGAGGAAGACAACGCCTTCCAAGTGATCCATTTCGTGCTGGATGCAGACCGCGAAGAGGCCATCGGCGTCCTCCTCGATCTCTTTCCCGTGATAGTCGAGATAGCGGATCTTCACACGGGCCGGGCGGTCCACCTCGTCGTAGATTTCCGGCACCGAGAGACAGCCCTCCTCCCAGCTCTTCAGCTCCTCGGACTTCCAGATGATTTCCGGGTTCACGTAGTAACGGGGCTCTCGGACGTCTTCCTTTGGCGAGATATCCATGACGATGATGCGCAGTGGCACGCCGATCTGCACCGCAGCCAGCCCCACGCCCGGCGCGTCGTACATGGTCTCCAGCATGTCATCCATGAGCGCGCGGTGCTCATCG
Organism: Alphaproteobacteria bacterium; assembly: GCA_034440275.1. Classification (GTDB taxonomy): domain Bacteria; phylum Pseudomonadota; class Alphaproteobacteria; order Caulobacterales; family Aquidulcibacteraceae; genus VFBF01. The sequence continues at coordinate 7,672 of JAWXBS010000028.1, read as the reverse complement.
GTGACGCCGCCCTCCACGGGCTTCGAGATTTCCTTCAGCACTGGGTGCGGGACGGTGAGAATGGTGCGCAGGGCCATGCCCGATAGCTATGAAGGCCCGTCCGGAACGTCAAGCGAACGAGGGGTTTCCAGCGTGCGCGGGCGCTGCGAAACGCTCGATCAACCCGCCCAGCGCGCGTAGCGGCGCGGCGTCGCGCTCTACCCGGGCGAGCACGACCGCCCCCTCCAACGCCAGCACCGCCAGCCGCGCCGCACCCGCCGCCTCGAACAGGGGCAGCCCCTCGCCTGAGAAGACCTTCTCAAGCCGATCCTGCCAGTCGCGGTACGCCGCGACGACGGCGGCGGCGAGACGCGGCGTGTCCTCGCCCGCCTGCGAGGCGACTGCAGCGATCAGCGGGCTCCAGCGGAACTCCGCCGCCTCCATGCGGCGCGCGCTCATTTCTGCGATTTGACCGACGATGGTGGCGCCGGAAGCGCCCGCCGCGCCACGTGCGTCGATGAACGCCGCAACGTCGGCGCCGATCCGCGCGACGGCCTCAGCGCCGAGCTCATCCTTTCCGCCTGGAAAATGGTGATACAGGCAGCCCTTCGGCGCTTCCGCCTGCGCGAGGATGTCGGTGACCCCCACGGCGTGGAAGCCATGACGCTGGAAAAGATCCTTCGCAGCCTCGAGGATGCGGTCCCGGGTGCTCATCCTGCCAGCGTGAACGACGCGCTGGCGCGGGCGATGGGCGCGCCGTCCGCGGTCACCACCGCATCGGTGAAGCCAAGGCTGCGCCCGGCTTTCAGTACGCGTGGTGCCACCACCAGCCATTGGTCGAGCTTGCCGGACGCAAGATAGTCGAGGGTGAGACCGACCGTCAGGAAGCCCCTCGGCGCGTCTTCAGGACTTTTGGCCCGCGCCGTGACGCCGAGCGAAAGACCCATCGCGTTGTCCGCCAGCGCCGCGACCACGCCGCCATGGACGAAGCCGCGCGAATTGCAGTGGGCGGGCCCGATCCGCATCCCGATCTGGATCGTCCCGTCGACCTCTCGCGAATAGAGAGGCTCCCACGGATCAGTCACGGCGCTTTTGCGAAAGTGCGGCGCAAAGCCCTCGGGGACATTTCCAAGCATGCGCGGCGCCTCCAGACTGATCGGTCCATAGCAGCCTTAGACCAGTCGGTCTAGTGCCCGGATACCTTGCATCGCCCTCCACGAAGGGCGATATGCGCCGCGCAGGCAGGCGGCGGACGGTCGTCCCGCCAACTCGGTCAGGTCCGGAAGGAAGCAGCCGCAACGGGTAGCGCTCGGGTCGCCGTCCTGTCTGTACCTTCGCCTCCGCGAATGCTCGCGAGCGCGCCCCGCACGCTCTATATGTCGTGAATGTCCGACACGCCCGGTGATTCCGGCCCCTCCCTCTTCGGCGACGCCCCGCCTGCCGGCGGCGGCTATCTCGTGCTGGCGCGGAAGTACCGGCCGCGGACCTTCGAGGATCTGATCGGCCAGGAAGCGATGGTGCGCACCATCGCGAATTCCTTCGCCCTCGACCGCATCCCCCACGCCTACATTCTCACCGGCGTGCGCGGGGTCGGCAAGACGACGACGGCGCGCCTGCTGGCGCGCGCGCTCAACTATGAGAGCGACACGGTCAAGAAGCCCTCCATCGAGCTCAACCCTCTCGGCGTGCACTGCCGTGAGATCATGGAGAGCCGCCACCCGGACGTGTTCGAGATGGACGCGGCCTCACGCACCGGCATAGGCGATATTCGCGAAATGCTCGACGGCGTGCGCTATGCGCCCGTCACGGCGCGCACCAAGGTCTACATCATCGACGAAGTGCACATGCTCTCGACGGCGGCCTTCAACGGCCTGCTGAAGACGCTCGAGGAGCCGCCGCCGCACGTGAAGTTCATCTTCGCGACGACGGAGATCCGCAAGGTGCCCGTCACCGTGCTGTCGCGCTGCCAGCGCTTTGACCTGAAACGCGTGCCGCCGGATCGCCTGGCGACGCACCTGACGAACATCTGCGCGGCGGAGAACGTGCAGGTCGACGCCGACGGCATCGTGCTGGTCGCGCGCGCGGCGGAAGGCTCTGTCCGTGACGGTCTCTCGCTGCTCGACCAGGCGATGGTGCAGAAGCCCGACGGCGCGCCTGTCACCGCCGCCGACATCCGCGAAATGCTCGGCCTCGCCGACCGCCTGCGTGTCGCCGATCTCTTCGACGCGATTGCGCGCGGCGACGCGAAGTCGGCGCTGATCGAAATTCGCGCGCAATACGACGCCGGCGCAGACCCCGCGCTGATCCTGCGGGACCTTCTGGAAATCGGCCACGAAGCGGCGCGCGTGCAGGCGCTTGGCGCGGATGCACGCATCGTCGGCGGCCAGGACTGGGCGCTCCGCATCCGTGCGATCGCAACGACGCTCTCGCCGGCGCAGCTTTCGCGTCTGTGGCAGATGCTGCTGAAAGCGCTGGAGGAAGCGGCGCGCGCGCCGGAACCGATCGCGGCGGCGGAAATGGCGCTGGTGCGGCTGTGTGCAGCGGCGATGATCCCGCCGCCGGAAGAGATCGCCCGGATGATCAAGGGCGGCGTCGCCAGCGTGCAGGCGCGCGCCGAGAAGGCGCCGGACAAGACCGCGCCCGCCGAAGCGCCGAAGCTTGAAAAATTCGAGGATGTGCTCGCGCTCATCGACGGCGCGCGCGACATCGACCTGCAGGTGGCGGTGGAACGCTATGTGCGTCTTGTCGCCTACGCGCCCGGTCGCATCCTGTTCGAGCCCGCGCCCGGCATGCCGGAAGAATTGCCGTCCCGTCTCGCGAAGAAGCTCGCCGACTGGACCGGCGCGGCATGGGACGTGCGCGCTGACGCCACCGGCGGCGTGGAAAGTTTCGCCGAAAGCCGTGCGCGCGCACGGCTCGAAGCGCTCGAAGAACTGAAGCGCCATCCCTTCGTCGCCGACGCCCTCGCCGCGTTTCCGGGCGCCACGATCAAGGACTGGCGCAAAGCCGACACCGATGAAAAAGGCACGGTCGTGCCGATGAAATCCCCCGCCCCGCGACAGAAGCGCAAGGAAGGTCAGCAATGAAGGACATCTCCCAGATCATGCGACAGGCGCAGGCCATGCAGGCCAAGATCGCCGAAGCCGAGACGAAGCTCGCGGCCATGGAAGTGGAAGGCGCGGCGGGCGGCGGTCTCGTGAAGGTGCGCCTGTCGGGCAAGACGGCGCTTTTGTCGGTGAACATCGACGCGTCGCTGCTGAAGGCCGAAGAAAAAGAGATCGTCGAGGATCTCGTGAAGGCCGCGCATGACGATGCGCGCCGCAAGCTCGAGGAAGCACAGAACGACGAGATAAAATCCATCTCCGGCGGTCTCGGCGTGCTGCCAGGCTTCAAGCTGCCGTTCTGATCCGACCTTGCGCAACACCCGCCTCCCCTCCGTCAGCCCCGAGATCGAGCGGCTGATTGATCTGCTCGCGAAGACGCCGGGACTTGGGCGTCGTTCGGCGCAACGCGCGGCGCTGGCGCTGCTGAAGAAGCGCGACGGGTTGATGCTGCCGCTGGCGAGGGCGCTCAACGAAGCGGCGGAGAAGGTGAAGCCCTGCAGCACCTGCGGGTCGCTCGACACTTTGGATCCTTGCGCGATCTGTTCGTCTACGACTCGCGATCCCAAGATCATCTGCGTGGTCGCGGACATGGGCGACGTGTGGGCGCTCGAACGCGCGAGCGTTTTTCGCGGCAAATACCATGTGCTCGGCGGCGTGCTCTCGGCGCTGGACGGGGTGCGGCCCGAGGATCTGCGCGTGGGCAAGCTGGTCGAGCGCGCCGCGCACCCGGACGTGCGCGAGATCATCATTGCGCTCAACGCCACCGTCGATGGCCAGACGACCGCGCACTATCTGACGGAGCGCCTGCAGGAGGTGGATGTGTCAGTGACGCGGCTCGCGCATGGTTTGCCTGTCGGCGGCGAACTTGAGCTGCTCGACGACGGCACGCTGCTCGCGGCGCTCTCGTCGCGGCGGCCGTTCTGATTATTTCGCTTCGCGGCACTTCAGGCGCGCGGCGGTGAGGTCGGGCTCCATAAGGCCCTTTTCCTTGAAGCGCGTCATCGCGGCGTCGAACTCGACCGGCGTCATGGTGCGGGTGATCTCGTCCCACATGCAGTCGCACTTCGGATCGCCCGCAGGGCAGCCTTCGGCGAAGCGCGCGCGGGCGTCGGCCGGGTATTCGTGCGCCGGTGCCGCACCGCAACCGGCGAGCGCCAGAAGCGCGATAAACAGGCTCCGCATCCCGTTTCCTCCGGTCAGCGATGAGCCTTCACCCTAGCACATCAGGGTTTACGCTTCGTCACACGCCGAGACCGAGCCCTGGAACGAGCGCCCCTGCGAGAAAGAACGACAAGGCGCCACCGACCTGCGCGAAGCGGAGCCCCCATGCGTGGTTGCGCGCCCTGTAGACAAGGCGCTGGAGAAGCCTGAACTCGAATGCCGCATCGCCCTTCGCGCCAGCGTCTTCGGGCATTTCCACGCCGAGCGAAGACATCACGTAAACGGCGCTCAGGGCGGAGGCGATGGCGGTCAATGCAAACAGGATGTTGGTCTGAGCGCCGGGTTCATAACTCCCGCCGTACATGTAGTTGCCGGTCACCGCACAAACCGCGAGCAGGACGCTCGAGATGCCGGCCATCGTGCCGGACTTCGAGTCGAGCGAAATGAGGTGCTCTCGCGTGACGGATACTCGCGTGGCACCGGTGCGAAGCGCGACTTCCCGGTCCACATAGTTCGCCCATTTCCGCACGTCGCGGCGTGGGACCATGAAAATGAGCGGTCCCTTCTCGACGAGGTCGGCGAAGGGCGCCTGCTCGCTCAATTCACGCCCTCTTCGAGCAAGCGCCGCGCGATCACCATCGCCTGGATTTCACCCGCGCCTTCGAAGATGTTCAGGATGCGTGCGTCGGCGAGGACGCGGCTGATGGCGTATTCCATCGCAAAGCCGTTGCCGCCGTGGATCTGGAGTGCGTTGTCCGCCGCCGCCCACGCGACGCGCGCCGCGAGAAGTTTCGCCATTCCGGCTTCGAGATCGCAGCGCTTGCCGCTGTCTTTGCGACGCGCCGCGAAATAGGTGATCTGGCGCGAGGCCATGATTTCGGCGGCCATCATGCAGAGCTTGTCGGAGACGCGCGGGAACGCGAACAATTCCTGCCCGAACTGCTTGCGGTCGAGCGCGTAGGAAAGCCCGAGTTCAAAAGCCGATTGCGCCACGCCGACCGCACGCGCGGCCGTCTGGATGCGCGCGCTTTCGAAGGTCGCCATGAGCTGCTTGAAGCCTTGGCCCTCGACGCCGCCGAGAAGGTTTTCCTTCGGCACCGCGAAGGCGTCGAAGCCGATCTCGTATTCCTTCATGCCGCGATAGCCGATGACCTCGATCTCGCCGCCGCTCATGCCGGGCGTGGGGAAAGGGTTCGCATCATCGCCGCGCTGCTTGGGCGCGAGCAGCATGGACAGGCCGTCGAAGCCCGTGGTGTCAGGCTTGGTGCGCACGAGCAGCGTCATGACGTCGGCGCGGGCGGCGTGGGTGATCCAGGTCTTGTTCCCGGTGACGACGAAATTGTCGCCGTCGAGCACTGCGCGCGTGCGCAGGGAGCCGAGATCGGAGCCGGTGTTCGGCTCGGTGAACACCGCCGTCGGCAGGATTTCTGCGGTGGCGATTTTCGGCAGCCAGTGATCCTTCTGTGCTTCGGTGCCGCCGATCAAAATCAATTCTGCGGCGATTTCCGAACGCGTCGCGAGCGAACCGACGCCGATCCATGCGCGCGAAAGTTCTTCGGACACGACGCACATGGCGGCCTTGCCCATGCCCGAGCCGCCGTATTCTTCCGGGATCGTCAGGCCGAAGACGCCGAGTGCGCCCATCTCCTCGACGATTTCCATCGGGATGAATTCGTCGCGCAGGTGCCAGCCATGGGCGTGCGGCATGATGCGATCGTCGGCGAAGCGGCGGAACTGGTCGCGGATCAGATCGAGGTCTTCGTCGAGATTGGTCTGTTCGAGCGTCGCCTTGCCCTTGCCGGCGCGCACGAGCTGGGCGAGCGCTTCGCGGGTTTCGCGGGACGAGCCTTCGCGCACGAGATCGCGGGTGGCGGCGGCGAGCGTGGCGGCTTCGGCGTCGAGGCCGAGTTCGCCGGGGCGGATCATTTCGAGCTGCGTCATCGGCAGGCCGCCGACGAGTTGCGCGCAGTATTCGGAGAACACGGTGAGCGCGAGGAGCCGTTCGGTGTCGCCGAGGGCGCCCTTCTCTTCGAGCGCGCGGACCCAGGCGGCCACTTCGCGGAGCGCCTCGCCGTAGGTCGCGATCCAGGCGAAGCCGTGAACGACGTGCTGCTCGGCCTCGATGGCGCGGCGATCGACCTTGCCGCCTTTGACCACTTTGTTCGCGACGGCCGCTCGCGTTGCGGCGACGAAGGCTTCTACGGCCAGCGAGGCCTGATCGAGACGGGCGGCGAAACTCATGAGCTCTCCTTACGGGGCGCACATTGCTTCGGATCGTCCGCAGCGGAAAGAGCGCTCTTCGCAGGTGCGAAAGGATGTCGCCTGACGGGCGCGGAAAGGGGCATCGCGGAAACCGCGCCAGACCCTGCCAGACTGCGCCAGACCCTGCCGCACTGCGCCGATTTATGGCGCTTGCCGGCGTCGGACTGCGCCGCTTCGCGCCAGACTGGGTGCGTGATACGCGGGCGCGTCTGCCACCGGATATGTCACTGGGCATGCACCGGCGCCCGCGGAATCGTTTCTGAAAATCGACGCCGCGCCGGGTCAGTCAGCATTTTGGCGGACACGCGGCTCAACAGCGCGCGGGCAACGACCTCGCGGGGGAAAGCGCAGGCGCGAGAGTGCGGGCAAAGCGCAGGGCCTGCCCGTCCACGTGACGCGAGAAGAAAACAAAGGCCCGCTCACACAACGGGCCCGGCGCGCGCGACGCATGAAAATGGGAGCGCCGGACAACGGCGCCGCGCGAGATCTTCCGACGGCAGGCGCTCGACCGCGCCACAAGCGGCGCACCCGCTTCAGCGGCGCAGACCGGACGCGCCGGCGCCGCCCGCCAAAGCAGGAGCCCTCCGACCGCCAGAACCAACACCACAAGAAACGCGAGCACATCGCCCTCCGTTGAAAACCTGCGGCATATGTTCACTATTTGTTCTATCACCTCAAGTTAACCTTTGGCAAGATTTTTCCGTTGAAGGGATGAGCCGAACCGCCACGGTCGGGGCAGGCCGGAACGGTCTGTGACAGCCCGATCTGGATTCTGACCAGCCGCTCGTCATCTGGAGTCCAACCGACAGCAACTGGCCCAAAGCGGAAGTGGCGATTCCGATGCGGTCTATAGGCGTCATCGCTGCTGTTCGCGCGTCGATCATGGCGTTCGTCGTATGGGGTGCTCGGAGGCATTTGACCGATGAAACGCGTTATGGTCGCTGCGTCGGCGCTTCTGAGCGCGTGCGTCACGCCGCGCGACCTCACGGCCTTCCCAGAGCGTCGAATGGAGGTCGTGTCGATAATCTTGGACGATGGACAGTCACAATATCCGTTAGAGGTGCGCCAAGAACTCCCCGTAACTGCGAGCTGCCGGGACGGCTGGTTTTCCTATTCGCAAACTAGGCGCGGCGCTTGTGATGGTCATGGCGGCGTTCATGAGTGGG
>JAWXBS010000027.1:0-4233 GCA_034440275.1 Alphaproteobacteria bacterium | reverse complement strand
TCCACGGATTGCGGCAGGGGCCGAGCATTTCCGATTGCGTGACGCCCGGAATGCCGAACTCGGGCGTATTCGTCTTGCCGACGAGCACCACGCCCGTGGCGCGGTAGCGGCGCACGAGTTCGCTGTCCTCGGCGTCGCTGGCGACCGCCGCATAATGGCTCGCTGACGTGCGCGGCCAGCCCTTCACCTTCAGGCCGAGATCCTTGATCAGGAACGGCACGCCTTCGAACGGGCCTTTCGGGAGCGGCCCCGTCGCCACGCGGCGCGCTTCCTCGAAGGCAGTGTGGACGACGGCGTTCAGCTGGCCGTTGTGGCGTTCGATCCGCGTGATCGTGGCCTCCACCAGTTCCAGCGGCGTGACCGCGCGATCCTTCACGAGCTGCGCGAGCGCGAGGCCGTCGTGGTCGGCGAAATCCGGCATGCTCATGGTGCGCTTCCCCTTGTTTTCCGGAAGGTTAGCGCGCCGCGCCATACGGCGTCAAAAGCCCACCATCACCTTGCATTGCGAGGACGGCTTGCGCAGCGCCTCGAACGCCTCCGGCAGTGCATCCAGCGTGATGCGGTCCGTGATCATGGCCATCGGCTCGATGCGGTCCTTGGCGATCATGTCGATGACGAAGGCGAATTCCTGCGCGGTGTAGCCGAGCACGAACTGCACGTTCAGTTCCTTCATGATGCCGACCAGCGGCATGATGGAATCCATGCCCTGGCACACGCCGGCCACCACGATGCGGCCGCGACGGGGCGCTGCGAGAAACGCCTCGTTCAACATGCCCGGATTGCCGACGCATTCGAAGATCACGTCCGGGCCCTTGCCCGCGATCTTCTCGACCTGGCTCGTCAGCGGCTGTGCGGGATCGATGACGTCGGTGGCGCCGAACTGCGCGGCCATCTTGATGCGCGCGGGCGCGCGCTCGGAGACGATGACATGTCGCGCCCCGGAGAACTTCGCCCACAGCGCGACTGCAAGACCCACGGGCCCCGCGCCGATGATCAGCACCGTCTCGCCGCGCGTGACCTTGCCGAGATCGACCGCGTGCAGTCTCACCGCGAGCGGCTCAACGAGCGCGCCTTCCTCCAAGGAAACAACATCGGGCAAGCGGTGCGCGGTAGACGAACCGATGCGCACATATTCCGCGTAGGCGCCGGGTTGGGCGCCGAGCCCGATAGGCACGCCTTTGGCGCAGGCCGCCGCCCCGTAACCGATGTTGACGCAAGGGGAGCTGTCGCCGCAGCACAGATAGGGAAATCCCGCGACGCGGGCGCCTTCCTTCCATTCGCCCTTGAGCGCGGAACCGATCGCGACGACCTCGCCGGAAAATTCATGCCCCATCACCGCGCCAGACGGCAAAGGCATCATCGTGCCGGCCTCGCTCATGTGCAGGTCCGACCCGCAAATCCCGCAGGCGCGCACTTTCAGGATGAGGTCTCGCGGGCCCGGCTTCGGATCGTCGAACGCTTCCACGACGAGTGGTTTACCCACTTCCTTGAATACGGCTGCACGCATCGCCGTCGCTCCTTCCCTTTGGCCTTTTCGTTTGTCCGTGAGCCTGCCAAGGTTATGCGCAAAGAACAATCGGCGTGATCAATCGCCGGCGGAGGAATAGTGACGGTCAATCTGGGCGATGTGCTGGATCTCGTGGCGCAAACGGTGCGGCCGGACGATCCTGCTGTGATCTGCGACGATGTCGTAACGACATGGGGCGATCTCGATCGCCGCGCCAATTCCGTGGCGCGCGCGTTGATTGCGGCCGGTCTGCAGCCCAATGCCAAAGTCGCGCTCTACATGCGCAACGGGCCGGCCTACGTCGAAAGCCTCGCGGCGACGTTCAAGGGACGCCTCGCGCATGTGAACGTGAACTACCGCTACGGCGTCGATGAGCTGCTCTACATCCTCGACAACGCCGACGCGGAAGCGGTGATCTTCGGTTTGGAATTCGCGACGCAGGCGGCGGCGCTGATGCCGCGCGCGCCGATGGTGAAGGCATGGATTCAGGTCGGCGGCGAGACGATTGCCGGGGCGCAATCTTACGACGACGTTGCGTCCGGTGACGGCGCGCCGCTTGGCATCGAGCGCAGTCCCGATGATATTTTCCTGCTCTACACGGGCGGCACGACGGGCCTGCCCAAGGGCGTGATGTGGCCGTCGTCGGCGTTCTGGTCGGCGAACATGCCTGGCCGCGCGGCTGTGCCGGGTGCGGAGCCGCCGGCGACCGTCGAGGCGTTGATGGACCAGATCCGCAGCGGCGCAGGGCGCATGCCGACCTATGTCGCGCCGCCCCTGATGCATGGCACCGGTCTCTTCAGCGCGGTGAACGCGATGACGAAGGGCGGCACGGTGGTGGTGACGTACAATCCGCATTTCAACGCGAACGAAGCGGCGACCGCCGTTGCAAAGCACAAGTGCGGCTCGATCATCATCGTGGGCGACGCGTTTGCGCGGCCGCTGGTGGATGCGCTGCGCGGCGGTGAGCACGACGTCAGCCATGTGCGCTCAATGACGTCGAGCGGCATGATGTGGAGCCCGGAGGTCAAGCAGGGATTGCTTGAGTTCATGCCGGACGCGGTGCTGTTCGACAGTTTCGGCTCGTCGGAGGGCACCGGGCTCGGCGTGTCGCTCGTCTCGCGCGACGCGCCGCCGTCGGAAGCGAAGTTCGAGGTCGCGTCCACGATCGTCGTGCGGCCGGATGATTTCACGCTGGTGACGCCGGGATCGGGTGAAGTTGGGCTCGTCGCGAAATTCGGCAACCTGCCGATCGGTTACTACAAGGATCCCGAGCGCACCGCGAAGACCTACGTCATGATCAACGGCGAACGCCACCTCATCAGCGGCGATCACGCCACGGTCGAAGCGGACGGTTCGATCCGCCTGCTCGGACGCGGGAGCCATTGCATCAACTCCGCTGGCGAAAAGATCTATCCCGAGGAAGTCGAGGAGGCGATCAAGACGCACCCGGCGGTGTTCGACGCGCTCGTGTTCGGCACGCCCGACCCGCGCTTCGGCCAGACGGTGTCGGCGGTCGCGAGTCTGAAGGATGGCGCAAGCGCCAGCGAGGCCGAACTCATCGCCCACGTGCGCGAGAAGCTCGCAGCCTACAAGGCGCCGAAAAAGCTCGTGCTCGCCGCGGTCACGCCGCGCGCGCCCAACGGCAAGGCCGACTATGCGGCGGCCAAGGAATTGTTTGCCCAGTCATAAATTCACAACGTCGTAAGTCCGGGGAGGAACAGAACCACCATGAGCATGCGCCTGAAGGACGGCATTTTTCTCGCACCGTTCCATCCGTTGAACGAAGACCCGACGCTCGCGCTCCAGCGCGACCTTGAGCTGATCGAACATCTCGATCGGCTCGGCTACGAGGAAGCATGGGTGGGCGAGCACCACTCCGCCGGTTTCGAGATCATCGCCTCGCCCGAACTGTTCATTGCTGCAGCGGCCGAGCGCACCAAGCGCATCCGCCTCGGCACGGGCGTCGTTTCGTTGCCGTACCACCACCCACTGACGGCCGCGAACCGCATCCTGCAGCTCGATCACCAGACCAAAGGCCGCGTGATGTTCGGCGTCGGGCCGGGACTTTTGCCCTCGGACGCCTTCCAGCTCGGCATCGATCCCCAGACCCAGCGCGACCGCATGGTCGAAGCGGTGGAAGTGATCCTGCGCCTCTTCAAGGGCGAGCGCGTCACGCACAAGGCCGACTGGTTCACGCTCAACAACGCATCGTGCCAGCTGAAACCCTACACGTGGCCGCATCCGGAAATCGCGGTGGCTTCGTCGGTGACGCCGTCGGGCGGCAAGCTCGCGGGCAAGCATGGCTTCGGCATGCTTTGTGTCGCGGCGACGCAGGCTGGCGGCTACGATGCGCTCGGCATCAACTGGAAGATCGCCAATGAAACCGCCGCCGCCAACGGCAAGACAATGAACCCGGAAAAGCTGCGTCTGGTCGGACCGGTGCACATCGCGCCGACGCGCGAGGAGGCGTGGGCCAACGTCGAATTCGGCGCGCGCGAGTGGCTCAAGTACATGACGAGCATCAACCCCGCCGGCATGATGATGAGCCGCGAAGGCGATCCGCTGAAACACATGGTCGAAGACGGCATCGCGGTGATCGGCACGCCCGACGACGCCATTGCGCAGATCAAGCGCTTGCGCGCAAAGCAGGGCGATTTCGGCGTCTTCCTGCAACTTGCGACCAACTGGGCGCCGTTCGACAAGACCAAGACGAGCTATGAGCTATG
>JAWXBS010000026.1:0-20581 GCA_034440275.1 Alphaproteobacteria bacterium | reverse complement strand
TCGACGCCGGCGTCGATGACGAGGTGCGCCACATGGATGCCTTGCGGGCCCAGCTCGCGCGCCATGCTCTGCGTCATCGCGCGCAGACCCGCCTTGGCGCTCGCGAACGCGGCATAGCCGGCGCCGCCGCGCACGCTCGCTGTCGCGCCGGTGAAGAATATCGAGCCCTTGCCGCGCGGGACCATGATGCGCGCGGCTTCGCGGCCCGCGAGAAAGCCGCCATAGCACGCCATCTCCCACACCTTGCGGAACACGCGCTCGGTCGTGTCCAGCAGCGGAAAGCGCACATTGGCGCCGACATTGAAGATCACGACTTCCAGCGGCGCAACGGCGTCCGCTGCTGCGAGAAACGCGGTGATGTCGTCTTCCTTGCGCGCATCGAGCGCGCGCGCCACGCAGGTCCCGCCCGCCGCTTCGATCTCGGCCTTCAAGGCGTCAAGCTTTTCCTCCGACCTGCGACCGACGACGACTGTGTAGCCCTCCGCCGCGAAGCGCTTGGCGATGGCGGCGCCGATATAATTCCCGGCCCCGATCACCGCCGCCGTGGCATTGCGTGATGTCGCCATGGACGTCTCCTCAAACCTCTCAGTTCGATTAAGTCTTGAAATAAGACTGAGTCAATGAAAAGATCACACCATGCGCTGGGAAGATCTTTCGCGGGAAAACTGCTCGCTCGCCCGCACGCTGGCCGTCATCGGCGACCGATGGACGCTGCTGGTGCTGCGCGAGGCGTTCCTGAAAGTACGCCGCTTCGACGACTTCCAGGCCAATCTCGGGATCGCCCGGCAGGTGCTGACGGAGCGTTTGGCGCATCTCGTTGACGAAGGCGTGCTGGCCAAGACCGCGTACCAGGACCGCCCGCCGCGCTTTGAATACCGGCTCACGGAGAAGGGTCTCGGCCTCTACCCGGCGGTTCTCGCCCTCGTGCACTGGGGCGACGCGCACTACGCTGGCAGGAAAGGGCCGCCGCTGCTCCACCGCCACAAGGCCTGCGGCCACGACTTCCGGTCCGTACTGACCTGCTCGGCCTGCGGCGAAGCGGTCGATCCGCGCGCGGTGGAGACTCATCCGGGGCCGGGTGCGGCGCGTAGGAGAGTTGGCGGGAGCTGACCGCGGAGATTGTTGACGCGGAGCGGGCGACCTATGCTGGCGATACGGACCAAGGAGGCCCCGGCCGTGCGCCAGATCACCCGCGCCGACGGCGCGCCGCCCGCACCTGACCGGGAGCGCTTCGCGGACCTGATGAACGCCGTCGCGGCGCGACAGGATCGCGACGCCTTCGCCGCGCTGTTCGCCTTCTACGCCCCCCGCGTGAAAGCCTACATGCTGCGCCTCGGCGCGGGCGCCACGCTCGCCGAGGAACTGGCGCAGGAGGTGATGATTACCGTCTGGCGCAAGGCCGGTCTGTTCGATCGCCGTCAGGCCTCCGTCTCAACATGGATCTTCCGCATCGCCCGCAACCGCCGCATCGACGCCGCGCGCCGCGCCAAGCACGCCGACTTCGACGATCAGGATCCGATGTTCCAGCCCGAGCCTGAAATGTCGCCGGATGAAGCCGTCACGGCGGCGGAGCGCGAAGAGCATGTGCGCGCAGCGCTTTCGGAACTTCCGCCCGAACAAGTCGAGCTGTTGAAGCAGGCTTTCTATGAGGGCCTCTCGCATCGCGAGATTGCGGAGAAGACGGGCGTGCCGCTCGGCACCGTGAAATCCCGCATCCGGCTTGCGTTCGGCAAGCTGCGCATCCGGCTCGCCGGCGAAGAAGGGAGCCTCTGATCATGTCCCATCTCGCCCGTCAGACAGCGCTGCGCGAACGGCTCTCGACCGCGTACGCCGCCGCCGCCCTATCCCCCGCCCTCGCGTTGCTAGTGGAGACGCATGCTGCACTCTCCCCGGAAGTCGCACTCGATCTCGCCACGGCTGACGCAGTCGGCAGCGCCTTCCTTGAGCGCGACGCGCCCATCGCCCTGACTCCAGCGGCGTTGGAGAATGTGTTCGCGCGCATCGCCACGCTGGAAGTGGAGCACCCCGTCGCGCTGACGTTCGACGGTCCGTTTGGCGATGATCTTGCAGCCCTGCCCGACCCACTACGCCGACCCGCAGCCAGTGCGCTCGCCCGCTCCGGCTGGAAGTTCGCCGCGCCCGGCATCCGGTCGCTGACGCTCGACGTCGGCCGTGACTCCAAGGCGGAAATCCTGCGCATTGAGCCCGGCGCTGCCGCGCCCGAGCACACGCACGATGGCGAAGAGTTCACGCTGGTTCTTACGGGCGCATTCCACGACGCACGCGGCATTTACCGCGTCGGGGACATCGCCCACGCTGACCCGAGCGTCACGCACCGCCCAACAGGCGATCCGGGGCCGATCTGCTACAGCCTCGCCGTCACGGACGCCCCGCTCCGGTTCAAGGGCGCGCTGGGTCTCGTTCAGAAAATGTGGAAGCACTGACGGCTTGTCCGTCGTGACCGCGTGCGGCACATGCGGCGCATGAACGCCCTCATCCGCCCTATGCGCATTCAAGACATAGAGACCGTCCGCGCCATTGAGCGCGCGTCGGCTACGCGGTTTCAGGGCACCGCACTCGCGGCAATCGCCGACGACGAGCCGACCGACGCCCGCACGCTTGAGGCGCGCATCCGCACCGATGACGCGTTGGTCTGCGTCGACGACACCGACACGCCCATCGCCTTCGTCATCGCGCGGCCGCTGGGCGCCGACATCTATGTCGAACAGATCGACGTCTCGCCGGAGCATGGCGGCAAACGTCTCGGCGCGGCGCTCCTTGCCGCCATGGCTGCGCGGGGCCCCGCGCTCGCCCTGTCGACCTTCCGGGATATTCCATGGAACGCGCCGTGGTATCGCCGTCTCGGCTTCGTCGATATCGCAGACGATGCACTGCCGCCTCTGCTGCGCCACATCCACGCCGAGCATATCGAGCGGGGTCTTGATGAATCGCTGCGTGTGTTCATGCATCGCGCGCCGGGACCCATGCCGCAGGTGTGACGTGAGAGACGCACTCGTCGCTGTCGCTCGTCGCGGCGACTGCACGCTTCGTCGCGCGCACCATCGCGCCGCCACGCCGCCGCCACACTTCATCGACTAGCGCGTTCGTCTCACGCGCCCCGGTTCTTCAATCCGTCATCAGCCCGCACGCGCGGGCCACGTCGCATGGATATGAGGAGCCACATATGCGCAGTCGCCGATTCGGACGCAGCATCCTGTTCACATCGGCGGCGTTTGCCGCTGTATTCACCGGGGCAGCCGTCGCGCAGGAAGCGCCTGCGCCGGAAGCCACAGCCGAGGAAGGCGAAATCGTCGTCACCGGCTCGCGCATTCCGCGCCCGAACTTCACCTCCAACAGCCCGATCTCCACGATTTCCGAGCAAGAACTCGACCTGCAGCAGCCGATCGATGTGGAGCAGGTGCTGCGCACCCTGCCGCAGTTCTCATCCGGCAACAGCTCCAGCACCAACAATGGCTCCTCCGGCACCTCGACCATCGACCTGCGCGGTCTGACGACGCCGCGCACGCTGGTGCTGATCGACGGCAAGCGCATCGTCGGCTTCGATCCGAATGGGCTCGTGGATGTCACCGCGATTCCGGTCGCCATGCTGGAACGGGTCGACATCGTCACCGGCGGCGCGTCGGCGGTGTACGGCTCCGACGCCATGGCGGGAGTCGTCAACTTCGTGCTGAAGGATGATTTCAACGGCGCGCAGATCGATACCGACTACTCCATCACCGGCGACAACGACGGACGCCGCGAAGCCTATGGCGTCACTCTCGGCGCCGATCTCGACAACGGTCGCGGGAATGTCGCGCTCTACGTCGGGCACTTGAGTCAGGAACCGATCAACATGGACGCGCGCGCCTTCGGTGTCGCGGCGCTCGACTCCGACACCGGCAACCCCGGCGGCAGCGAAACCTCCATTCCCACCGTCATCGACACCGGCAGCGGCCGCATCCAGGTGCGCCCGGCGTCTCCCACCGGCTTCGGCGTGCCGATCCAGAAATTCAACTTCAATCCGCAGAATCTCTACCAGGGCCCGCAGGAGCGATGGCAGGGTCTCGCCATCGCGAGCTACGATCTGACGCCGAATATCGAGGCCTACGCACGCTTCCTCTACACGTCCACCGACACGGCCCCCGCGCTCGCATCGACGGCGACATTCGGTTTCGCTTTCGAAATTCCGCTCGACAGCCCCTTCCTCAGTCCGGCGCAACGCACGTTCCTGGCTGGCGACAACCCTGTGACGCCATGCGCGGTCGCGGCGGCAGGCGACTGCGTCACCATCGGCCTGCGGCGGCGCATGATCGAACTCGGACCACGCCAATACGAATTCAACTACGACACCTTCCAGGCGCTCGCTGGCCTCCGCGGCGACCTCACGGGCGCGTTGTCGAACTGGTCGTGGGACATCACCTACGCGCACGGCGAGAACAGCCTGAAGCGCCAGCAGCGCAACGATATCGACGCCAACCGCATCCAGCAGGCGCTATACGCGCTTGACCCGGCGCAGTGCCTCAACCAGTCGAACGGGTGCGCGCCGATCAACTTCTTTGACCCGTCGACACCAATGACCGACGCGGCGCTCAACTTCATTCGCCTGGATCTGCAGCTGCAGTCGCAGACGACGCAGGACTACTTCGTCACCAACCTCACCGGCGATCTCGGACCGCTGAAGAGTCCGTTCGCGGAATCGCCAATCGGCGTCGCGTTCGGCACAGAGTGGCGTCGCGAGACATCGGACTTCCGCCCGGACGCCGCATCCGCCAGCGGCGCGTCCCCCGGCTTCGGCCAGACGCTCGCCATCGCCGGCGAGTACGATGTGTGGGAAGTCTATTCCGAGGCGCTCGTTCCGCTTATCGAGAATGCGCCCTTCGCGAAGGCGCTCAACCTCGAACTCGGCTATCGCCGCTCCGACTATTCCACCTCCGGCTCAGTCGAGTCCTACAAGTACGGCGCGGAATGGGCGCCGGTGGAGGACATCCGCTTCCGCGGCATGTTCCAGCGCGCGGTGCGCGCCGCCAACATCGCCGAGCTCTTCACTCCGCTGACACCGAGCACGGGCAATCTCACCACCGATCCCTGCGCGCAGACGGCGCTTTCATCGGGCGCACTCTACAATCTGTGCCTTGGCACGGGCGCACCGCAAGGTCGCCTGAACGCAGGCACGGTGCCGGGACCGATCTCCGGCCAGATCAACAACTTTGTCGGCGGCAACCCCGTTCTCGATCCCGAAACCTCCGACACGGTGACGTTTGGCTTCGTGGCGCAGCCGCGCTTCCTCGAGGGCCTGACGGTGTCGCTCGACTACTATGACATCACCATCGCCGACGCCATCGCGCTACGCCCCGCATCCGACATCATCGCCGGCTGCTACAGCGCGGCGCGCAACCCGAGCGCCAATCCCAACAGCGCCGATTGCAACCTCGTGATCCGCAACACGCTGACGGGCGATCTGTCGGGGCCGCTCAATTTCGGCGTCGTGCAAGCGTTCCAGAACATCGCGGAGATCGAGACGAGCGGCATCGACCTCTCCGTCGCATATCGCCGGGATCTCGGCGGCATGGGCACGATCGCGTTCAACTTTGACGGCACGCACACCATGGATTCGAACTACAAGCCGAGTCCGTCGAGCGCGGTGGTGGAATGCGCGGGCCGTTATGGTCAGGCGTGCGGCCTGCCGTCGACAGCCACGCAATCGGTCGGCGCCCCCGTGCCCGAATACCGTTGGGTGCAGCGCACGACGTGGACGGTGGGAGGATTCGATCTCTCCTACCGCTGGCGCCACCTCAGCGGCGTCACGCTCGACACCCAGACCGGCAACATCCTGCCGGCTTTCCAGAGCATTGACGCCTACAACTACATCGATCTCGCTCTGGCCTGGGACATCAACGACACCTTCCGCTTCAACGCCAACGTGACGAACGTCTTCGACAAGGATCCACCGATCGTCGGCAACGACACCGGATCGGCGACGTTCAACAGCGGCAACACCTATCCGGGAACCTACGATGTGCTCGGTCGCGTGTTCACGGTGGGTCTCACCGCGAAATTCTGAAACCGAAGCGTCGGGCAAGGCGCGGGCGGCGGGCTCCGGTCCGTCGCTTTCGCGTGCGTGCGGGCGATGAGCGGCGCCGTCATGCTCGTGGAGGCAGCGTTTGCACCGCCACACGGGCGCACCTTCTACATCGTCGGCGTGGTGACATCGGGATCTGTTCGCGTCGGCATGCGCATTGCGCTCCCGCTCGCGCGGAGATCGCTCATCGACTGCACCATCCGCACAATCGAGGAGACCGCAGACCCGCGCGCCTCATGCCTCGGCATCCGCTATCGTGACGCGCGCGAGCGCGAGGAACTCCGCACCCTCGACCTGCGGGGACGCGCCGTTCTGATTGACTAGTGCGAGATGCGCAGTTGCCGAAGCTGAAGCCCGATCTCGCGATAGGCATCGCGCAGCGCCGTGCCGCTGTTGGTGCGGAGGTAGGTGTCGGGGCTCGAAGCACAGCGCTCCAGCAGCTTCTCGGCGGCGCCCCCGGCCTTGAATGCAACTGCATATACAGTGACGCCGTCGGCTTTCATCGCCGCGCAGTGGCGCTCGGCCTGCTGCGCGGAAGACCCCAGCGCGGAATACTGCGTGTTGAACTCCCCGTCGGTCATCAGCACGACCGCCTTCACGTGGCGCGGATCGCCGTAGACATGCGGACGTGAATCCGAAGGCCACATTCCGGCCCATTCGGGTGAAATGAGATAGCGCGCCCACGCCACGCCGAGATGACCTGCGGTCTGGCCGCTGGCGCCAAATGTCTCGATGCGCCGCTTCAGCGCATCTGGATCATTGTCGAGCGGCAGGATCGCGGCTCCGGGGCAGTTCGCAGGACCAACCACGCTCCACGCGCCGGCGCGGGGCGCTGCATCCGTGTAGGCGTCGCGACCGGTGCGTTCGGTGACGCAATTGCCGCCCGAGGATGCGTTCGTTGCGCGCCGGAAGTAGGCGCCTGCGTTCACCGAAGCCGAGAACGGCGCAAGCGCCACGCGCACGTCGTCGCTGGCGCCGCTCGGATCGACAACGGTGTCCACCAGCATCTTCGCGGCCTCCTTGAGGTCGCGTAGCTTCTGGCCGGACATGGAGCCCGTGACATCCAGCATCATCGCGACATCGAGTTTCGTGCGCGCATACTCTGCCGTCGCGGCGGTGGTGAACCCCAGTTCTGCGAAGCCGAAGACCGCCGATAGCGTCGTCGGCGTCTCGCAATCGAGCGTGAGCGAAATGCGGCCGCTGGCGGCGTCACGGCTCATGGCGGGCCGCGCGCAGGTGTGCGGCACGCCCTTGATCATGTTCGCATCGATCATGGTGACCGCGATGTTCAGGAGATCAGCGCTGGATGCGCCGCCCCGTGACTGCAGCTCCGCAGCCGCGAGCGCACCCGCATCCAGCGCGCGCTGCGCGGAGTCTCGGACCGCGACCGTACGCGTGAAGTCGAGCGCGACGCCGACCAGGCCGACGAGCGCAACCGCCGACAGCGCAAACAGCATTGCGACATTGCCGCGACGGTCGGCGCCGAAGCGATCGAGCGCCTGGCGTGCCGAAGTGAAACAGAACGCGCGCGCGGGGTGAAGATCAGGGGCAAACATGCCCCCATCGGCGCAAAGCCTGCGCCATCTCTTGTTCACCACGATCCCGCGCCGGCCTGGTGCGCCCGGCGACGGCCCCAACTCCCCCAGGAGGCGAGCGCGCGAGTTTCCCGTGACGCGGGGCACATTCGAGGCCTAGGGTTAATGCCAGACAGACAGCGCTCGAATTTCGGGGGATCGCATGAACACGCTCGTCTTGATCGGCATCGGGCTGGTCGCCCTGCTTCTGCTCGCGGTCGGCGCCTATGTTGTTCGCCGCTCCTACGTCGCCCGCACCGACCGCACCTACATGACCCATAACGAGGACGGCTTCCGCCGGGCGCTCAAGGGCCGCGGCGTCCTGTGGGACTACGAGGAAGCCATCGTCAAAGGCCCGGACGCCCCCAAGCTCGAATACGTCGCCTTCGACGCCGCCACAGGAAGTCGCCGCGCCAGCACGCTGATCGATTCGCGCACGGGCTCGGTAAACCTGCGCCCGCAGTACTGTGTGCCTCTGCCCTTCTCCGCGACGACCTCGGACGCACACCGTCTGATCGTGGATGCCCGCGTGCAGTTCAGCCTCAACCGGGAGTTGCTGAAGTACGTGTATCAGCTCGACGATTTCAGCCTCGCGCTCGAAACGCGTATTCACAGCGCCTTCCGTGCGGAGATTGGCCGTCGACCCGACGAGGTGTTGCGCGGATCGCTGCATGAAGTCGAAGAGGCCGTGATCGCACACCTTCGCAAGGCGGAGGCCGATGGCGATGAGGTCGGCGAAGCGGGGCTTGCGCTCGGCGTGAATTTCCACACCGCGAGCTTTACCTACCAGGAGGCGGAAGATCATTTCGCCGCGCTCGCCTCCGGCATGACGCAGGCGCCAGTTGTGGCGGGCCTGTCGCCGGCGCCGTCGGATGCCAAAGCGGCTTCGTCCGCCGCCGGCGCGCTCAATCGAAACGTGTCGCGCGCGCCAGGCGTGCTGTCGCTGCGCCCGCAGCAGATTGATCTGCTCGCTGACGCCTTCAAGGGGCGCGAAGCGGGCTCCACCGCCGCCATCCTCGCCATGCTCGAAATGCAGACCCGCCAGAACATCGCCGAGGCGCTGGCGAGTTCGGGGCAGGTCGTGGTCGTCACCTCGCAGGAAATCGGCCTGACCGGCGCGAGCGTGCAGCGGGATGCGGCGACGCAGCTGTCAAAACCCTGACATGCAAGCGGTGTAGCGTCCGGTCCTGATTCGTGATGGAGAGAATGATGCGTGTGAAACTGGCGTTGCTTTGCGCAGCAGCCTGCAGTGTCGTCGGTGCTTGCGCGTCGACACCCCAGACCATCGCACTTTCCTCCCCGCCGCAGAGCAACGATGCCTACTATGTCGCCGGCGCTGCGCGGG
Source organism: Alphaproteobacteria bacterium (assembly GCA_034440275.1). GTDB lineage: Bacteria > Pseudomonadota > Alphaproteobacteria > Caulobacterales > Aquidulcibacteraceae > VFBF01. The sequence continues at coordinate 11,583 of JAWXBS010000026.1, read as the reverse complement.
CGGCCGCCGCGCCGTCCGCGCAGCGCGCGCGCAACGTGATTCTTTTTGTTGGCGACGGCATGGGCGTTTCTACCGTGACCGCCGCGCGCATCTTCGCGGGCCAGCGTGCCGGCAAGGACGGTGAAAGTCATCAGCTCACCATGGATACGTTCCCACACACACCGCCTTTTCGCGCACTTACAGCCACGATCTTCAGATTTCGGAATCCGCCTCCACCGCCACGGCCATGACGACCGGCGTCAAGACGCGCGGTGGTGGCCTCGGTCTCACGTCCGGCGCGCGCCCAGGCGCCTGCGGAGATGTCGGACCGAACACGGCGCGCACGATCTTCGAGATGGCGGAAGAGGCAGGTCTCGCCACCGGCGTCGTCTCGACGGCGCGACTGACGCACGCGACTCCCGGCTCGACATACGCGCACACGCCCAACCGCGACTGGGAGAATGATGCAGAAGTCGCCAAAGACGGCGGCGTCCCTTGCAGCGATATCGCGCGTCAGCTGGTCGAGTGGCCGGCTGGAGACGGACTCGAGATTGCGCTCGGCGGCGGACGCGAGCATTTCCTGCCGAACACCATGGCCGATCCGGAGCAGCCGTCCGACAAGGGAAAACGCGCCGATGGTCGCGATCTCACCGCCGAGTGGGCCGCGCGCGCCGGCCGCGCCTTCGTGTGGAACGAAAAGCAACTTGCAGCGCTTGGGCCTGCAAGCACGGCGCAGATCCTCGGCCTCTTTTCGCCGTCGCACATGGCGTACGAAAACGACCGCGCCAAGGACGCGGGCGGCGAACCGTCGCTCGCGGACATGACCGCCGCCGCGATCCGGCGCGTGTCGCAGAACGCGAACGGCTATGTGCTGATGGTTGAAGGCGGTCGAGTCGATCACGCTCACCATGAGGGGCGCGCAGGCGAAGCTCTCTCCGAGGCCGTTGCGCTTGATGACGCCGTTCGCACTGCGTTGCAGATGACCAGCCGCGAGGACACGCTCATCGTCGTCACCGCCGACCATAGCCACACGCTGACGATCTCGGGGTACGCGCGCCGCGGCACGCCCATACTCGGTCTGTCGACGAACTCCGAAGGCGAAGGTCTCTCGAAGGGCGCGGACGGCCTGCCCTATACGACGCTTGGCTACGCCAACGGCCCCGGCGCCGCAGCGCTGCCTCCGCAGCGCCCTGACCTCACCAGCGTGGACACCGCTGCACAAGGTTTTCGACAGCAGGCGCTCGTACCGCTCCGTTCGGAAACCCACGGCGGCGAAGATGTGCCGCTCTATGCATGGGGACCGGGCGACGTGAATTTTTCCGGCACGCTTGAGCAAAACGTGATCTTTCATCTAATGAAGCGCGCGCTTGGGTTGACCGCCAACTGATGGGCCGGGCCGCCGGACAAGGAAGACGAGGGAAGAAACGTATGAAACGTCTCACCGGCGCGCTTGTCGCGCTCAGCATCCTGTCGATCGCCGGCGCGACAGCGCAGGAGTGGTATCCCTCGCCCTACGGCGCCAACGATACGGCGGGCGCGACCAACAATCTTTCCCCGCAGGCGACGAAGGCGGCGGCGGGGCTGGTGAAGACCGGCAAGGTATATGCGCTCGGTGTCGTGACGGGGCCGGACACGCCCACTTATCCGCCACGCTGGTTCCGGATGGTCGTCACGCAATCGAACGACGGCACGGGGCCGATCGTCGGCGCCAACCGCGTCACCGCCAACGACGATCTGCTGATCACCTATCTCGGGACCGGCACGCAGATCGACGGCCTCGGTCACGTCGGCATCGGACACCAGTATTACAACGGCCTGCGCGCACAGGACATCGTCGCGCCGGACGGATTGAAGAAGCTTGGCACGCACGACATCGCGCCCATCGCCACGCGCGGCGTTCTTCTCGACATGACGAAAGTGCTGGGCGCCAATCCTGTCGCGCCGGGAACGGCGTTCAACCGCGCGCAGATCGACGCCGCCGCACGGGCGGCGCGCGTGACCATCGGCAAAGGCGACGTCGTGCTCTTCCACACCGGCTACATGGCCGCGACAGCGAGCGACGCCGCCAAGTACATTGCGCAGCAACCCGGCCTCGGAAAGGAAGGGGCAGAGTATCTCGCGCGCCTCGGCGTGGTCGCCATCGGCGCCGACACCGCAGCGCTTGAAGCCATTCCGTTCGAGAAGGCCGACGAGCCCTTCGTCGTGCACCAGACGCTGCTGGCGAAGCACGGCGTGCACATCCTGGAGAACGTGAACACCAATGCACTCGCCGCCGACGGCGCGACGACGTTCTTCTTCGTGCTGGGACAGCCACGCTTTCAGGGCGCGGTGCAGATGGTGGTGAACCCGATCGCGATACGGTGAGGTCAGCGGCATAACGCAAAAGCGTCGCGCCGCGCTCACACCAGCATTTTCCCCTCGTCCCCGATCGTGGCGCCCACGTCCCCCGGCAAAATCATCTCGTTGTGCGCCTTGCCGGACGGGATCATCGGGTAGCAGTTTTCTTCCTTCGCCACGCGGCAATCGAAGATCACGGGCTTGGGCGTGTCGATCATCTGCATAATCTTGGCGTCGAGTTCGCCGGGCGTGTCGGCGCGGATGCCGACGCCGCCATAGGCTTCCGCGAGTTTCACAAAATCGGGCAGTGCTTCGGAATAGGACTGCGAATAGCGCTCCCCGTGCAGCAGCTGCTGCCACTGGCGCACCATGCCCATCCACTCGTTGTTGAGGATGAAGATCTTGATCGGCAGACGGTACTGCACGGCGGTGCTCATCTCCTGCATTGTCATCTGCACGCTGGCTTCGCCCGCGATGTCGATGACGAGCGCATCGGGATGCGCGACCTGCACGCCGACCGCCGCTGGCAGCCCGTAACCCATCGTGCCGAGACCGCCCGACGTCATCCAGCGGTTCGGCTTGTCGAAGCGGAAGAACTGCGCGGCCCACATCTGGTGCTGGCCCACTTCGGTGGTGATGTAGACGTCGCGATCCTTCGTCAGCGCGAAGAGACGCTCGATGGCGTATTGCGGTTTGATGATTTTGTCGTCGGCCCGGTAGCTGAAGCACTTGCGCGCGGTCCAGCTCTCGATCTGCTCCCACCACGGATTAAGTACATCGCGGGAAGGTTTCGCATTGCGCCGCCGCCAGCTCGCGAGCAAACTCTTCAACGCCTCGCCCGCATCGGCGACGATGCCGAGATCCACGAACACGTTCTTGTTGATTGACGACGGATCGACGTCGATGTGGATCTTCGTCGAGTTCGGCGAAAACGCATCGAGCCTGCCGGTCACGCGGTCATCGAAGCGCGCGCCGATGCAGATCATCAGGTCGCAATCGTGCATCGCGTGGTTGGCTTCCCAGCTGCCGTGCATGCCGAGCATGCCGAGCCATTGCGGCGACGACGCCGGAAACGAACCGAGCCCCATCAGCGTCGAGGTGATCGGGAAACCCGTTTCTTCAACCAGCGCCTTCAGGTCTGCACACGCCTGCGGGCCCGCATTGATGACGCCGCCGCCGGTGTAGAACACCGGGCGCTTGGCGCGCGCCATCAGATCGACGGTCTGCTCGATCTGGCGCGCATCGGCGGCGTGCGCCGGGTGATACGTCTTCGGACGCACGCCTTTCGGTCCGACATATGTGCCGATCGCGAATTGCACGTCCTTCGGAATGTCCACGACTACGGGACCGGGGCGGCCGCTCGTCGCCACGTGAAACGCTTCGTGGATGATGCGCGCGAGATCGTTCACGTCCTTCACGAGCCAGTTGTGCTTCGTGCACGAGCGCGTGATGCCGACGGTGTCGCATTCCTGGAACGCGTCGGAGCCGATGAGGTGCGTGGGCACCTGTCCCGACAGCACGACCAGCGGAATGGAATCGAGCAATGCGTCGGCAAGTGGCGTGACGACATTCGTCGCGCCCGGTCCGCTGGTGACGAGGACCACGCCGGGCTTGCCCGTGGAACGCGCATAGCCCTCCGCCGCGTGACCGGCGCCCTGTTCGTGACGCACGAGGATGTGGCGCAGGCGATCTTCCGCGAAGAGCGCATCGTAGATCGGCAGCACCGCGCCGCCCGGATAGCCGAAGATGTCGGTGACGCCCTGATCGATCAGCGCGCGCACGACGATCTCGGCGCCCGACATGGTTTCGGGTTTCGTGTCCGCTTCGATGCCCCGTTTCGTACCCGTCGCGCCGTCCACCTGACTTCTCCCGTTGCATGAGCCGAGCATCCCTCGCCCGGACTGAGAATTGTTGAAAGCCCAAAGAAAAAGGGGCCCGCTGAGGCCCCTCTGGATACACGCGCCGGCTGTCGGTCCTTCTCAGGGACCGTTGCGGCGCGTTCCGGTTACAAGATTGGATACGGATTGCATGGACGTTTCGTTCCCTGACGACTGAGAGATTATATTTACCCGCACGATCCGTCAATCACCTATTTGGAGGCAAGAACGTGCGCCATTCTTGCCTCCAGCGAAACATCCGCCATGCGAATCCAGTCCGGCATCTGGTTTCCGATCCAGGTGAACTGCCGCTTGGCGTATCGACGGGTATCTCGGCGTCCGAGGTCAGCGGCGGCGGCCAGAGTCATCTCCCCGCGCAGATGGGCCGCCAGCCAGGGCATGCCGTGGGCCTTCATGCAGGGCAGCATCGGATCGAGCCCCCGCGCCCCCAGCGTCCGCGACTCTTCCAGCGCGCCGTTCTCCAGCATGAACCCGAAGCGCGCATCAATGGCCCCGTAGAGCGGCGCGCGCGGCGGCATGAGCGCGAAGCCGCGCCATGCCTCTGGTGCGAGCGCGGGCCGCGTGTCCGTCTGCCAGGTCGCAATGGAGGCGCCGCTCGTCAGTGTCACTTCCAGCGCCCGCACGATCCGGGGCGCATCGCGGGCCGACAGGCGCGCGGCCATAACCGGATCCACCTCTGCGAGCCACGGGTGCAGTGCGTCGTCGCCATTCGCAGCACGCCGCGCGGCGACCTCCGCACGCACCTCGGCCGAGGGCGCGGGTATCTCCGCCAGCCCCTCCGTCAGGGCCATGAAATAAAGCCCCGTCCCGCCGGCGACGATCGGCACGCGGCCCCGCGCGGCGATGTCGGCGATCAGGGCGGTCGCGCGTCGCGTCCAGTCGCCCACGGAGTAGCGCACGGCGGCGTCAATCTCGCCGTAGAGGTGGTGCGGCGCGCGCGCTTCTTCCTCCGGCGTCGGCCGCGCCGTGAGCACGCGGAGGTCGCGATAGACCTGCATGGAATCCGCGTTGACGATCTCGCCACCCAGCCGCTCGGCCAGCGCCAGCGCCAGCGCGGACTTGCCGCTGGCCGTCGGTCCCATGATAAGCAGCGCGCGCATTCTCCCGCCCTCTAACAGGCCGCCCCGCCCACATGAACAGCGTTCTCGTCGTCGTCGCCCCCGAAGCGGCCCTCTACCGCGATGCGCTCATGACGCTCGGCACGGTGATCGGCATGTACGGCGCAACGCCGCCGAAGGTGCTCGCGCCCTGGCAGGCGTGCGAGTGGACGTTGCCGACCGCCGATGAAGGCGCGCGCGCGGTGATCACCGACGCCATCGACGGCATCGACGTCGACTGGGCGCTGCTGCCCGCCGAAGGCCGCCGGAAAAAGCTTCTCGTCGCCGACATGGATTCCACCATCATCGGCTGCGAGTGCATCGACGAACTCGCCGACTTCGCCGGCAAGAAGGCCGAGATCAGCGCCATCACCGAGCGCGCCATGCGCGGCGAGCTTGATTTCGAGGCCGCGCTCACCGAGCGCGTGGCGATGCTGAAGGGGCTGCCCCTCTCAGTTCTGCAACAGTGCTTCGACGAACGGGTGCGGCTCAATCCCGGCGCGGCGACAATGGTCGCGACCATGCGTGCGCACGGTGCGCGGTGCGCGCTGGTGTCTGGCGGCTTCACGTTTTTTACGTCGCGCGTGGCGCAGATGGCGCGATTCGACACGCAGCGCGCCAACACGCTGCTCGACGACGGCGCGACGCTCTCCGGCGCGGTGGGGCTGCCGATCCTCGGACGCGAAGCAAAACTTGAAGCCCTTCTCGAAGAGTCCGCAAACACGCCCTCCGACGCCCTCGCCATCGGCGACGGCGCCAACGACCTCGCCATGATCAAGGCGGCGGGTCTTGGGCTCGCCTATCGCGCCAAGCCGATCGTCGCCGCAGAGGCCGATGCAAAGATTGACTTCACGAGGCTTGAGACAGTGCTCTTCTTCCAGGGCTATCGCCGCGCGGAATTCACCGTCGCCTAGCTGGCGTAGCGGACGATCTTGACCTGTGCAGGCAGCGGCGTGTTGGCGTTCAGCCCGTTGAGCGCGAGAAACCGCTCCACGCGGAAGTCATCGAACGCCATGCGCTGCGCCAAGGTCTGCACAGTGTCGCGCGAGCCGACATTGACCACGTCGATCACCCGCGCGCGTAGCGCTGCAACCTGCGCGTCCGACAGCGTGCGCATCGAGCGCACCATGGAATCCAGCGCGCCGATCTGGCCCTGCGGCGCCAGCGCGATAAAGTGATAGACCCGGTTGCCGACCCGATAGGCCGAGACCGACACATCCACCACCTGACCCGATTGCGCCTGCGCGCGCGCCGGCAGAAGCACCGTTTCCAGCCCGTTGATCGTGGTGCGCTGCGCCTGGCCGACCTGCACGGGCGACTGGCCGACAAGCTTGCTCAGCACGGCGCGCGCGTACGCCTCCAGTCCTTCCGCCGGCAGCGCGCCGCCAGAGAACTGCGCCTTCGCATTCGCCCCGGAAATGTTGACCGACGCCGGCGTGTTGGTGAGCGTGAATCCGGTCGGCGCCTCGAAGGCGATCCTGAGCGCAGGATGCGAGAATGTGCGCCCGTTGACGAAGCCCTGCTCTGGATCGTCGCCATAGATCATGCCGCGGATCGCCACGAGATAAGGTGCCGCCTTCTCCGGCGGTTGTCCGCGCACGCCGCCGCCTGCCTGCGCCTGTGCTGTCGCCCGCGTGACGCGATCGGCCGAGAGCGGGTGCGAGCGCGCCCAAGCGGGAATTTCGCTGCCCGCTTCGCGGTTGCTTGTCTTGGCCGTCAGCGCGTCGTTGACGCCGAGCGCATCGAGCATGTCGGCGGCGGCGAAGGGGTTGTAACCCGAGCGAAGAAGGTAACGCACACCGAGATCATCGGACTCGAATTCCTGATCGCGCGAATAGCCGAGCGTCCACACCTGCGCCGCCTGCCCCGCGAGCTGCGCGAGATCGCCCGAACCTGTGAGAATGCCGACCGCCAGCGCACCGAGTCCCGAAAGCGTCGACGCGTTCTGCCGACGCGCGGAGTGATCGGCGACCACATGGCCAACCTCGTGGCCGAGCACGGAGGCAAGCTCGTCCTCGGAGTTCATGATCGCGAGGAGCCCACGCGTGATGTAGATGTAACAGCCCGGCACCGCGAAGGCGTTCACGACGTCCGAGCCGATCACCGTGAAAGTACATCGCCCCGGAAGACCCGCCGCCGTCGCCACCTTCTCGCCGACGCCCTTTACATAGACGCTCGTCGGGCCCGTCACCTCGCCGCCGAACTGCGCGATGATCTGTGGATGCTGCTGCCCTGCGCGCGCGCGCGCCGCATCGGCGACGGCCGGCGCATCCGGCGTGGAACTCACGGTGGCGCAGGCCACGAGCACGAAGGCCGCGATCAAGCCTACAACAGTCGATTGCACTTTTCCGCCCATGACGGTCTCCCCCGCTCTTGTCGTCACAATCTTAAGGGTAGATGGGCCTGTCGCAAGCGCGGTCGAAGCGCACCACAAGGTTTGTCACCGCATGAAACGCATCATCGCTCTCGCCGCCCTCCTAGGCGCGTGTTCCCCCGCCGCGCCGCTTGCACCGGACGCCGCCGTCGCGGGGTGCTGGCAAGGATTGAACGACATTGGAACCGTCACACTCGGCTGGACGCCAGACGCTGCGAACGTGAGCCAGCTCAATGGTCAGGCAGACACCGTCACATCGCCTGGTGGACATGGCATGGAGCGCTATTCGCTCGCACGCGACGGCAAAGGCTGGCGTTTATGCGAGACGAGCTACGAACTGCCAGAGTGCTTCTCTGTCGTTACATCCGGCGAAGCCAAGACGCACGCCGTCATCACCGGCGATGGCAAATCCCTGCGCATCGCGATACCGACGGACGACGGTACAAAGCTGGTGATCGACGGGAAGCGGGCTGATGGCGGCGGCTGGCTCAGGGAATCGTGAGCATGGCTGTCAGCGGGTGCGCGATGACTTCCGTGTCGCGATGGTTCAAACGGGCCTTTGCTCAGCGCCGCTTCACGCTCCGGAACGTCATGTCGCCGCCGCGGTTCACGTAGATCAGCACGGGCCGCGACGCGGGCGCCTGCTGCACGACGCGCTGCGCTTCCGAGACGGTTTCCACTTCGGTGAACTGCATCTCGACGATCACATCGCCCGCCTGCAGCTTGCCTACCGCGTCACCACCCGCATCCACCGCGACCACGACGAGACCCCGCGCTTCAGGACCAAGACCGAAGCGCTGGCGCAGTTGCGGGGTCAGCGTCGACAGCGTCATGCCGAGCACGCGACCTTCGGAGCCGCGCACGACTTCGCCAGAACCAGGATCCGGCGTGCGCACGCCGAGACGTTGCGGCGCAGGGCGACCCTCGTCGAGGCGCAGCACCGTGACGTTGGCGTTCAGCCGTCGCACGCCGCGCGCGTACTCGACGGCCACGGTCTTGCTGATCGGCGTATCGGCGACGGCGCGCGTGAGGTTGCGGCCTTCGCCGATCTCGCGCCCATCGAACTTGAGGATGATGTCGCCCGGTTGCAGTCCCGCCTTCGCGGCGGGGCTGTTGGGTGTGATCGAGGTGACGAGCGCGCCGCGCGGACGCTGAAGCCCGGCGCGCTGCGCAGCTTCCTGGCTCACAAGACCGATGCGCACACCGAGCCAGCCGCGCCGGGTCTCGCCGAACTGGATGATCTGGTTGACGACGCTCTGCACGAGATCCGCCGGCGCCGCGAAGCCCACACCCACCGAACCGCCCGTGGGAGAGACGATGGCCGTGTTCACGCCGATCACTTCGCCCTGCATGTTGAAGAGCGGGCCGCCGGAGTTGCCGCGATTGATGGCGGCATCCGTCTGGATGAAGTCGTCGTAGCGGCCCGCCGAGATATTGCGGTTGCGCGCCGACACGATCCCCGCCGACACCGAGCCGCCGAGGCCGAACGGATTGCCGATGGCGATGACGAGATCGCCGACGCGCGTGCGGTTGGCGTCGCCGAAGCGCACGAACGGCAGCGGACGCGGCGCGTTGACCTTGAGCACGGCGATGTCGGTGGCGGCGTCACGGCCGATGATCTCGGCCTTCAGGCGCTCGCCATCCTGGAAGATGACCTCGACGTGATCGGCGCCCTCGATGACGTGGTTGTTGGTGACGACGACGCCCTGGGCGGTGACGATGAAGCCCGAGCCGAGGGAGCTGACCTCGTTGAGGTTGCGGTCGTCAAACAGCTCATCGGTGCGCGAGCCCGGACCGCTGCGCGGGCGCGGCGGCTGGCCGACCCCGTCGATGCGCTGGGTCGTGGCGATGTTGACCACCGCCGGCATCAGCCGCTCGGCCAGATCGCCGAAACCTTCCGCCGGATAGCGCGACTGCGCAGCCGCAGGCGTCGCCGTTGCGAGAACGCCGACGCAGAGCGCGGCCATGACATGTGAGAGCAGACGAATCATTGAACCCAATCGCATCCGGAACCCAAATCCGGGCACGTCCCGTGTTCACCGTGAATATGGGGCGAAAGTCGGGCGCGCAACGTGGTTCACCATGCGTCCGGCACGGCGGGCTGCTACGTCCTTAAGCCGCCGCCGATCGCCCCTGCGACGACGACGGCGGATAGACGCCCACTACGCGTTGACTGCCCCGGGAACCGCGCCTAGCGGGCACCGTCCTTGTCGCGCATGTAGCGGAAGAACTCGCCGTCCGGCGGCATGACCATCTGGGTGCCGGCCGGCAGCGCCTTCTCGTAGGCCTGCATGGAGCGGTAGAACCCGGCAAACTCGGCGTCGCGACCATAGGAACTCGAGAAGAGTTCCGCGCGGCGCGCGTCGCCTTCACCCTTGGTCTTCTGGGCCTTTTCAGTCGCTTCCGCGAGGATGACGACCTTCTGGCGCTCGCCGCCGGCGCGGATTTCGGACGCCACGCGCTGACGTTCGGTGCGCATGCGCTCGAACACGCGCTCCTGCACCTCGGCCACGAGATCGGCCTGGCGGATGCGGACATCGATGACCTGCACGCCGAGGCCGCGAGCCTCCGCATCCATCTGCTTGGCGATCTGACGCATCAGTTCGCTGCGACGCGCCGAGATGATGTCATTGGTCCGCACGGCGCCGAGCGTCTGGCGCAGCGCGCTTTCGAGGATGGTTTCGAGACGCTGCTGGCCGCGCTCTTCAAACGTCACCTGCTGGTAGAAGCGCAGCGGATCGATGATGCGGTAGCGCGCGAAGGCGTCCACCACGAGGCGCTCCTGATCCGAGCCCACGATCAGCTGCTCGGCCAGCGTGAAGCCGAGGTTGCGCTTGTCGAAGAAGACGACGCTCTGGACGAACGGCGCCTTCATGTAGAGGCCGGGCTGATTGGTGCCGACGCGGTTGATCACGCTGCGCTGTTCGCCGAACTGCAGCACGATCGCCTGCTGCGTCTGCCCGACGATGAAGAATGTGTTGGAGATCACCACGAGGGCCGTAAAAACCGCGCCCGCAATGAGGAGAAGGGTCCGGTTCATTGCGCGCCGCTCCGCGTAGGGGCGACCGCTGGACGCCGTGCCTTGAGCTGATCGAGCGGCAGATAGGGCTGAACGCCCGTGCGCCCGTCGATGATGATCTTGTCGGCGCCGCCGTACACGCGCTCCATCGTTTCCAGATAGAGACGCTCACGCGTGACGCGCGGGTTGAGGCGATACTGGCCGTAGATGAGGTTAAAGCGTTCGGCTTCACCGGAGGCTTCGCGCACGACGCGCTCCTTGTAGCCCTCCGCTTCCTGGATCATCCGCGCCGCTTCGCCGCGACCTTCGTTCATGCGGCTTTCAGCGTCCGCACGCGCACGGTCCACGTCGTTGAAGGCCTCGATCACCGCTTCCGGCGCCGTCGCCTTCTGCAGCTGCACGCGCACGATCTGGATGCCTGCGTTGTACGAGGTCAGCACCGACTGCATCATGTCGCGCGTGCCGACTTCGATGTTGGAACGTTCGGTGGAGATGATGCGCTCGAGGGCGGTCTTGCCGACCTGCTCGCGCATGGCGCTTTCGGCCACCGCGAGCACGAGCTCATCGGGGTTGCGCGTGTTGAACACGAAGTCCTGCGGCCGTTCCGACAGACGCCAGATGACCGTGAAATCGATATCGACGATGGCTTCGTCGCCGGTGAGCATGAGGCTCTCGCTCGGACGGTCCTGCCCGTCGCGGAAGCCGACCTGCTGGCTGCGCTGCAGCGTCACCGCCTCCACGCGCACCGTTTCCAGCGGCGAAGGCAGATGGACATGCAGACCCGGCGTGGTCAGGCGGTGAAAGGCGCCGAAGCGCGTGACGATGCCGTTCTCGCCTTCATCGACCACATAGACGCCCGAGGCGAACCAGCCGGCGACC
>JAWXBS010000025.1:0-37548 GCA_034440275.1 Alphaproteobacteria bacterium | reverse complement strand
TGCCCGTCCCGCCGCCACCCGCACCCACGATCATCGCGCCTGCGCCGACGCAGTCGACCATCATGGCAGGCCCGCTGCAGGATATGCTGCCGACGCAGGTCGCCAAACTTCGCTACTGCCGTCTCACGCCCACGGAAAAGGAACTCACCGTGGAGGTACTGGAGGGCGAACGCCTGTTCGACGTGGCCGGCCGTGTGTTCATGGATTCACCTGAGGGCCTGACGCACATCGCCAAGCGCAACGCGTCGTGCCTTGACGGACGTCAGCTGATGCTGACCGACGGTCGCGTTCTCTCAGGCAGCAATCTCATCTTCGCCGGGGACAGGCTCGTGGTCCCTGCGAAGCCGCCGACACCTGCTGCAGGGGTCGCGACGACTGCACCGGTCGCGAACCAGCCAATCTGATCACTGCGCTTCGGCGGCAAGCCACTCGATGCCGTCAGGCTCGATGAGGTAGCGCGCGAGACGATCCTCGCGCGCGCCGATCGCAGCGAAAAAACGACGTGCAACGGCGTTGTCGACACCGGTCGTGATGGTGAGTTCACGTACGCCGAGATCCATGGCGCGGTTGGCGACTTCCGCAATCAGCATGCGCGCTAAACCGTCGCGCCGATGCTCGGGCCTAACATAGAGGTGCAACAATTCCATCGTCGGCATCGCGTGCTGCAGATCATAGCCGCGACACGCGATCGCCTGCCCGCACCCATGCCCCGCAATGTCCTCGGCAATCCAGACTTCCAGCGGCGCGGCGGCGCCCAATGCATCCCGGCGAAAGAGGTCTGCCGACATCGCAGGCGGAGGCAGAGCCTCTTCGCCGGCGGCTTCCGCAACGAAGCGGCAGACCGTGTCGGCGTCATTGGCGTTTGCGCGCCGGATGCGGATTTGGCTCACCGGGCCTCCAGTGCCAGCCATCAAACGCCGCAGGAACCGGTACGTCCAGTCGCCTCACGCTTCGGGCTAGACAAATGGGTCGTGGTCGTTGGGGCCATAGATGGGCGCGCCATGGTCGCCGCGCCGCCGACGAGAACCCTTGCCTTCCCAGCCGTTGGGAAGTCCCTGACGCGTCATCTTCGCACCGAACCAGGTGAGCAGGAAGATGATCAGCACGCTGACGATCACCACGATCCAGAACATCGCCGCCTCCGACTCGCCTCTAGACCTCTAGATGGGGCCGCGGGCGTCGTGTCGCAACGTCCTTCCCCCGGCAGTCGCCTTCGCCAGGGGGCGCAATCCGAAAAACGGTCGCAGGAATGATACCCGTCGCACGATCTCGTAGCCGGTGAAACACGCCGCAGCCGTGATCGCGATCAGCGTCGCCGCTTCCAGCGCCACCGGCCACTTCAGCCGATCGAGATGGTGCGCAGCCACTACGATCACCGTCTGGTGGAAAATGTAGAACGGGAATATGGCGTCCGTCAGATACCTGCGCGTCGGATTGTCTGTGCGCCAATGGCGCCAGGCGAAGCCCAGCAACGCAATGATCGCCGCCCATGTTTGAACTGACCTGAACCCGCGCCCCCAAATCGCGCCTTGGTGCAGCATTGGAATGTCCGAATGCGCGTCAAACACCAGCGCGCCGGGCCATGCGACGAGCGAAATTCCCAGCGCCCACCAGCGCCAGCGCATGGCCGCCTCAAACGGCGCATCTGTGCGCGCAATGACGAACCCCAGCAGAAAAAGCCCACCGAACGTGACGTGATTGTACCAGTCGTCCACCAGCGCGTGCGTGTCGCCGAAGAGCGGAAACAGCACCGCGCGCGTCGCCCACAGGAAGAAGAATGGCGCGATGAGAAACGTCGTTGCGGACACGATGCTTGCGGGAATACGGCGCACGAGCGGCATCACCAGACAGATGAGCATGGTGTAGACGAGCAGATAGGCGACGAACCAAAGATGATTCCAGGTGGGCATGATGAGGCGACCGCCCTCCGCCGACATCGCATACTGCGCCGTGATGTAGCTCCGGTAGAAAGTCCAGGGATCGCCGGTGAACCCTGGCGAAGCGGTCGGCCCGAAGCGGGTGACGGTCTCGGCAATCTCGTAGTAGGCCTGAGGCGGCACGATGATGAATACGCCGAAGACCAGTGGCCAGAACAGCCTATGAAAGCGCGTGACAGCCATGGCCCCGGCGCTGACCTTGTCGGACATGAAGCGCGTGGCGACGCCGGAAATGAACATCAGAAGGTCGAGGCGCCAAGGGTTGACCAGGCGCATGAGCGGCTCGATGGCGTCGGAGGCGCGCGAACTCTTCACGTGCCAGCCCCACGACACGTAGAACATGCCGATATGATAGAGGATCAGGATGCCGAACGCGACGATCCGGAGCCAGTCCAGATCGACCCGACGATCGGCGCCGGGGTTGGCTGGGACGTCCGTCATGGCAGTCCGCTAACCGGACACGGCGAATTATGGAAGAGTGGGCGGCTAAACTGACGCACCGGGGATCATCGCGAGGCCGACCATGAGCGGCGCCCGTCCCGCCGGCACAGGCCCCCGCGCCTGGCAGCGCATGCTGTCCGGACGCAAGCTCGACCTGCTCGATCCCTCCCCCCTCGATATCGAGATCGAGGACATCGCCCACGGCCTTGCGCGGGTGGCGCGCTGGAACGGCCAGACGCGCGGCGAACACCCCTTCTCCGTCGCGCAGCATTCACTGGTGGTCGTCGACATCCTCCGCGTGACGGCGCCGCGCCTGTCGCGCGAGTCGCAACTCTTCGCCCTGCTGCACGATGCGCCCGAGTACGTGATCGGCGACATGATCAGCCCGTTCAAGAATGCACTGGGTCTGGACTACCGCGCGTTCGAGAACCGTCTCGCGACGGCAATCCATCTGCGCTTCGGATTGCCTGCGGAGCCGACGGCCGCGCTCAAGACACAGATCAAACGCGCGGACCTGATGTCGGCGTTTCTGGAGGCGCGCCAGCTCGCGGGCTTCAGCGATGACGAATGCCGCCGCTTCTTCAAGATACCGCCCATGGAGGCGATGTTCGATCTTACGCCGCTCGCCGCGTCCGATGCGCAGAAGCAATTCGGCAAAGCGTTCCAGACACTCACCGCCGAGGCATAGCAATGGCCATTCTCGTCTGCCCCCTGTCGCGCGTCGCCGAAGTGGTTCGCGCGCGCAAACCTTCCCACGTGGTGAGCCTGCTCGATCCGCATTCACCGTTTCCAAGTCCGGGCGGGCGTCACCTGAAAGTCAGCGTCCACGACATCACGGAAGACGCGCCAGGCTCCATTGCGCCCGCACGCGCTCACATGACCGAAATCCTCGATTTCATCGGCACTTGGGAACGAAGCGCGCCAATCCTGATCCATTGCTACGCCGGCATTTCACGTTCGACAGCGACGGCGTTCATCACCGCGTGCGTACACAATCCCGGATTCGATGAAGAGGAGATCGCGATGGCGTTGCGTGCGGCTTCGCAAGTGGCGTGGCCGAACCGCAGGATCGTTGCGCTCGCCGACGCCGAACTCGGACGCGGCGGTCGCATGGTGCGCGGAATCGATGCGATCGGCCCCGGCCTGAGCTGGGAGGAAGCGGGCGAGAACACCCCGTTTGAGATCGCAAGCCTCTTCGAGGTCCGTACGTGACGCAGATCGTCCTTGGGCTTTCGGCCGTCGTCGTGGCGATGACGGAAGACGCGCCGTTCGTACTCGTCACCCGCGAACGCGACAGCGCACTGACGAGCCTGCCCTTCGGACTCTTCGATCCCGCAGGCGACCGCACGCTTGAACTCACGCTGCGCAAATGGGTGGCGGCTCAGACGGGCTTCGAGATCGGCTACGTCGAACAGCTCTACACCTTCGGAGATAGGGGTCGCGAAGCGCCGCTGGCGGCCGATGCGGACCGAGTGCTTTCGATCGGGTATCTCGCGCTCGCGCCGGAAAAGGTCACGGTCGACGGCGCGGGAGCGGGCTGGCGTGACTGGTACGACTACTTTCCATGGGAAGACTGGCGCAGCGGACGGCCTGCGATCATCGACACGGTGATCGCGCCGCGCCTGCGCGACTGGGCCGGTGCGAAGGCCGAGCGGCGTGACCGGGCGCGGCTGGCTTTCGCCCTGGATGGCGCGGCCTGGAACGAGGAACGCGCGCTGGAACGCTACGAACTTGTCTATGAGGCGGGTCTCGCCCCGGAAGGCCAGCGCGACGCGCAGCGGTTTGGAGGTAAGGGCGAGACGGAAGTCGACACCAAAGCCGCAAGCGCAGGCCTCGGAGAACCGATGCGGTCGGACCACCGTCGCATCCTTGCGACGGCCGTGTCGCGGCTGCGGGGAAAGCTGAAGTATCGCCCGGTGGTGTTCGAACTCATGCCGGAGCGGTTCACACTTCTGCATTTACAGCGTGTTGTCGAAGCCATTTCCGGCATCGAACTGCACAAGCAGAACTTCCGACGCCTGCTCGAGCGCGGCACGCTTGTGGTCGGCACTGGCGAACTGGAGGCGCGCACGGGGGGCAGACCGGCCGAGCTTTTCCGTTTTCGCCGCGAAGTGCTGCGCGAGCGACCGGTTGGCGGCTTCCACGTCCCGGCGCCGAAGGGTGCAAGCGGCGACTAGGCCGTCAACCGCGCAATCTCGGAGTGTATGTTGGCGCGCGCCTGCGCGCCGCGCTCCTGTTCGTAGATCTCGGTACGGAACATGCGTGGTTGGGCGAGGACGGCCACCAGGAATGCACCGCGTCCCGCACGAAATTGTTCGTCCGGCACGAAGGCGTACTCCGCGCGAATGCTCTCGGCGTAGTCGGCATAGATAGCCGGCGGCGCGCCGAGGATGGCGAAGTCCATGTCCAGAAAGAGCGCCTCATCAGCACTGGCTTCGCCCGTGTGATGAGAGATCGTCTTCAGGATCATCGCCTCAACCGCCTGAGTTCGCTCCGGAGCGAAACCCGCAGCAGCAAGCACCTCACCGGCCCAAATGGCCGATCGCAGTTCGTTGTCTTTCGCGCGCGGATCATAGACGGCGTCATGGAACCACGCGGCAAACGCGACGACTTCGATATCCCTTAACAGGGCCGCTCGTCGATCAATCTCGTCGAGCAGGAAAGCGACATGCGCGAGACCGTGGTATCGGCGATGCGGCTCCGAATAGGCGGCGATCAACCGCTCGCCTTCCCCCACCGCGGCTGTCAGTCCGGCCGCTTCGCAGAGCGCTTTCCAGCGCCCCGCGAGACCGGCGGCGCGTGCACTATTCGGCACGCTTGAAGGAAATGATCTTGCCCGGCTTGGAGGGCGGTTCGCCCTTCGGCAGCGCGTCGACGTGCTCCATGCCGGAAACCACTTCGCCCCACACCGTGTACTGCTTGTCGAGGAAATTGGCGTCGTCGAACACGATGAAGAACTGGCTGTCGCCGGAGTTCGGGTTGGAGGAGCGCGCCATCGAGCAGATGCCGCGCACGTGCGGCTCCGCGCTGAATTCGGCGGGAATGTTCTGGCCCGATCCGCCCGTGCCCTGTCCACGCGGGCAACCGCCCTGCGCCATGAAGCCGGGGATCACACGGTGAAACGTCAGGCCGTCATAGAATCCGCTCTCGGCGAGCTCCGTGATCCGCGCGACGTGCTTCGGCGCGAGGTCGGGCCGCGTCTTGATGACGACGGGCCCGGCTTCGAGCGTAAGGATCAGGGTATCAGAGGAATGTTGCGCCACCAGGGCCGCTCCCTTGCATTGCGCCCGCTCTGGTCAAGAACGCGGACTGGAATCTGGACATCGCAGACGGAGAAATCGGCGCCGCGGTCGCGACGGGTCTTCTCCAGCAACTCCCTGAAATCAGGAGAGTCAGTCCGCAGAACGTATATAGGCGCGCGCTCGGCTTCCGGCATGTCTGCGGCGAGACGCACCGTCTGCATGCGCCCGGGGTTCGGCGGGGGCTCTCCAACCGGGATCTTCATCACTGCATCCTGCCCCCAGACCACCCGGCCCCAGGCCGTGTAGTTGGTGTCGAGCGACGGATACGGCGCGCGCATGAGGAAGAACTGGCTGTTGGCGCTGTTGACCTGGTCGACACCGTTGACGATGCCGGAGCGCGCCATGGATGTGACCCCCGGACAATGGAGCGCCCAGGCGCGCGTCTTGCCGTCGGCGGTGAGCGCCATCTGGGCGTCAGGGTAGGTCGCGATCGCGAGGCTCTTGTAGAATCCTTGCCACGAGCCGCTCTGTTCGGACGCCGAAACGAACGGCAGGTCGGGCCCGCGCTTGAAGGTGAATTCCTGTGGCAGGTCCGGCAGCGGCGAGGCGCCACGCCCGTCCCCACCCGGGTCGCCGGTCTGCGCCATGAAGCGGTCGATCACGCGGTGGAACGCAAGCCCGTCGTAGAAGCGCGCCCGCGCCAACTCCTTCACGCGCGCGACGTGACGCGGCGCGATTTCCGGAAATAATTCAACGACAATGCGCCCGTCGACAGTGTCGATGTAGAGCGTGCTCTCCGGATCAAGAAGGCGCCACTTCGCGGGATCGGGCGCTCGCTGCGCCACCACAGGCGCCGGCGCCGCGGCCATCGCAAAAACGGCGGCCAGCGCGAAAAGGATGTTTCTTTTTTTCATCAGTCCAGTCCGTACTTCGCCTTCAGACGCCGCTCAACGTCCGTCGGCACGAATTGCGTCACCTCGCCCTTGAGCCGCGCGATCTCTTTCACGAGTCGCGAGGCGATGGCCTGGCAGGTCGGGTCGGCCATGAGGAACACGGTCTCGATATCCGGATTGAGTTTCTGATTCATCCCGACCATCTGGAATTCGTATTCGAAGTCCGACACCGCCCTCAGGCCGCGCACGATCAGCTGCGCGCCCACTTCCTCGGCGAACTTCATCAGCAATGTGTCAAAAGGACGGACGCTGATCTCCATGAGACCGCTGAAGCGGGCCGTCTCCTGCTCGACCATCTCCACCCGCTCGCCAAGCGAGAACAGTGGCCCCTTGTCCCGGTTGATCGCCACGCCGATTACGAGCTTGTCGACGATCTTCGCCGCGCGCTCGATGATGTCGAGGTGACCGTTGGTGATCGGGTCGAAGGTACCGGGATACAGCCCGACGCGCTGCGTCGTCATTCGCTCTCTCCCTCGTCGCCGACATCCTCCAGGCGCTCGGCCGCCACGACGTGTTCGTCGTCGGCGGTGCGCAGTATCCAGACGCCTTGCGTGGCGCGTCCCGCGATGCGGATATCGCCGACACCAGTGCGGATCAGTTGCCCTTTGTCAGTGACGAGCAGGAGTTCCTCGCTTTCGCGCACCGGGAACGACGCGACGATACGCGCGTCGCCGCTGACCTTGTGTGCGATGAGGCCTTTGCCGCCGCGACCCGTGACACGGTACTCGTACGAAGACGCGCGCTTGCCGAGGCCTTCCGACGTGATCGTCAGAATGAACTGCTCCTGCGTTTTCAACCACGTGAGACGCTCGAACGGCACTTCGGCGCGGGCGCCCGTGCTGTCTTCGTCCGTTTCGACGCCGCTCGTGTCGCGGATGGAGGCGTCCCAGCTGAAGTAGGTCGCGCGTTCCTCGGGCGTCACCTCAACGTGCTTCAACACAGCCATGCCGATGACGCGATCGTCGCCCTTGAGGTCGATGCCGCGCACGCCGGTGGACGTGCGGCCCTGGAACACGCGCACATCCGTCACCTGGAAGCGGATGCACATGGCCCCGGAGGTGGTGAGCAGGATGTCGTCGTCCTCGGAGCAGATTTCGACCGCGACGATGCCGTCGCCTTCGTCGGGTTTCATCGCGATCTTGCCGGCGCGGTTCACCTGCGTGAAATCGCTGAGCTTGTTGCGACGGATCTGGCCCGAGCGCGTGGCGAACATGACGTCGAGGCGGGCCCAGTCGTGCTCGTCCTCCGGCAGCGCCATCACCGAGGTGATGGTCTCGCCCGCATCGAGCGGCAGCATGTTGATCAGCGCGCGGCCCTTGGTGCGGGGATCGCCCTGCGGCAGCCGCCAGACTTTCTCCTTGTAGACCATGCCGGCCGACGAGAAGAACAGGATCGGCGTATGCGTGGAGGCGACGAAGAGGCGCGTGACGAAATCCTCGTCCTTCGTGACCATACCGGCCTTGCCCTTCCCGCCACGCCGTTGCTGGCGGTAGGCGGAGAGCGGCGTGCGCTTCACGTAGCCGCCGTGCGTGACGGTGACGACCATGTCCTCGCGCGGGATGAGGCTTTCGTCGTCGATCTCGCCGTCGGCGTCGGAGAACGGCGTGCGACGCGACTGGCCGAACTGCGACCGGACTTCGCCCATCTCGGACTTGATGATGTTCAGGATGCGCTCGCGGGAACCGAGAATGTCGAGGAGTTCGCGAATCTGCTCGGAGAGTTCAGTCGCGGCCTTGGCGATGTCCTCGCGGCCGAGACCGGTGAGGCGTTGCAGGCGCAACTCGAGGATGGCGCGCGCCTGCTCTTCGGAGAGCCTGATGGCGCCGTCGACATCGGCCACCGAGCGCGGATCGGCGATGAGCGCGATAAGCGGCGCCATGTCGGCGACGGGCCAGGCCCGCGCCATCAGTTCGTCTTTCGCAGTCGCCGGATCCGGGGCGTTGCGGATGACTCGGATGACTTCGTCGATGTTGGCGACCGCGATGGCGAGACCGACCGTCTCGTGGCCCTTCTGGCGGGCCTTCGCGAGGCGGTACTTGGTCCGCCTTGTGATGACCTGTTCGCGGAATGCGAGGAATGCCTGCAGCAGCTGGCGCAGGTTCATCTGCTCAGGCCGGCCGTTGTTCAGCGCGAGCATGTTGTAGGAGAACGACGTCTGCAGCGCGGTGAAGCGGTAGAGCTGGTTCAGCACCACGTCCGGCACGGCATCACGCTTCACTTCGACGACGAGACGGATGCCGAGGCGGCTCGACTCGTCGCGCACTTCGGCGACGCCTTCAATGCGCTTTTCCTTCACCAGTTCGCCGATGCGCTCGTAAACGGACGCCTTGTTCACCTGATACGGCACTTCCATGAACACGAGCGCTTCGCGGCCGCGGATCGTCTCGGTCTTGTAGCGCGCGCGCTGGATGACCGAACCGCGACCGGTCATCAGCGCTTGCCTTGCGCCGGCGCGACCGAGCAGTTCGCAGCCCGTCGGGAAGTCGGGGCCGGGCACGATCTCAAGCAGTTCGAGGTCGGTGAGGTCGGGATTGTCGATCAGCGCGACGGCTGCATCGATGACTTCGGCCAGATTGTGCGGCGGAATGTTCGTCGCCATGCCGACCGCGATGCCGCCGCCGCCGTTGACTAGGAGGTTCGGGTAGCGCGCCGGCAACACCACCGGCTCCTTCATCGAGCCGTCGTAGGTGTCCTGGTAGTTGACGGTGTCCTGGTCGATGTCCTCGAGCAGGAACATCGCCGCCTTCGCGAGACGACTTTCCGTGTAGCGCATGGCGGCGGGCTGGTCGCCGTCCTGCGAGCCGAAATTGCCCTGCCCGTCGATGAGCGGCAGGCCCATCGAGAAATCCTGCGCCATGCGCACGAGGGCTTCGTAGATCGCGCTGTCGCCGTGCGGGTGATAGTTGCCCATCACGTCGCCCACGGATTTCGCGCTCTTGCGGTACGGTTTGTCGGGCGTGTTGTTGCCCTCGTTCATGCCGTAGAGGATGCGCCGGTGCACCGGCTTCAGGCCGTCGCGCGCGTCCGGCAGCGCCCGCGAGACGATCACGCTCATCGCGTAATCGAGGTAGGAGCGCTTCATCTCCGTTTCGATGGCGATGGGGGCAATGCCCTTTTGCGGCTCCTTCGGCGGGCCGTCAGAGGGGGGCAGATCGGATGGCGGAACGTCTGTCAAAGCGGGCGACTCAGGCTGTTGAAAAAAGGTTACCGGAAGTAGCATGCGCCCCCCGGACGCGCCATGCCGGGAGGCCGTTGCGCCCCTAGCGCCGCAGGCGTTCGGCCATGGCCACGAGCGCCACCCCGGCCAGCGTCAGGACCCCGCCAATCAGGATCTGGAGCGTCAGCTTGTCTCCCAGCACCATGCCCCCGAGACCGATCCCCACGACCGGAGACAGGAAGAGGAACGGCGTCGTCCGCGAGACCTCGTAGCGCTGCACCAGCCGGAACATGAGCGCGTTGGCCACGACGCTCGACGCGAGTCCGCCGAATACGAGGCAGGCCCAGACGTACCAGGGCGCGGTCCGCATCGCCGCCGCCTGTCCGTGCTCGAAAATCCCAGATGCTGGAAGCATGGTCGCGGCGCACGCCAGCGAGATCCACGCCTGGAAGGTCAGCGGATGCAGCGCGGGCGCCCGGCGGACGAACACCGCGCCAATGCCGTAGCAGGAGGCGGCTATGGCGATGAGCGTGAGCGCGCCGACCTGGGCGAAGACGTTGGGGTCGAACACCATCGCCGCCACCCCTGCGAAGGCGAGCCCGATGCCGCCGAGGCGCCAACCGTTCACCCGCTCCTTCAGGAGCAGGGCCGCGAACACCACCGAGGCCGGTATCCACAGCTGCATGGCGATGATCATCGGCGACAGATCGTGCGCTGCAGCGAGGCCGAGATTTTGCACGCCGAAGTGCAGCGGTCCGGTGAATGCCACAACGAGCGCAAGGGCTCCCCAGCCTGCGCGGGGCGTCCGCAGGAACGGCGCGAGGACGATCGCCGTCAGCAGGAATCGAAGCCCCGTGGTCAGCAGCGGCGGCAGGTGATCGACGGTGATCTTCGCAGCGACGTTGTTGACGCCCCAGATCGCCGCCACCGCGACGAGCGCGGCGAGGTCCTGCGCCGGGATCGGCGTGCGTGGCGTCGATTCCGCTGTCACCAGAGGCTTCTAGCGCGCCTCCGGGCGAACGCTACACCCGCGCGTAGCCGCGTTGGTTGATGTAGGCGCGAAGCTCGGCCATGCGGCCCTCGGGGCTCGGGTGAGTGGACATGATGGCCGGCGGACGGTCGCCGCCTTCCTGCGCCATGATTTCCCAGAACTTCACCGCCTCGCGCACGTCGTAGCCGGCGCGATGCATGTTATCGACACCGACGCGGTCGGCTTCGGTTTCCTGCAGGCGCGAGTACGGCAGGAGGATGCCGACTTGGGCTCCGAGACCAAGCGCTGCGAGCCAGGCGTTGGAATTCTGCTGGCCCTGGAGTCCCACTTGCGCCGCCGTCATCGCGACCTGCGCGCCGACCTGCTGGCTGTAGCGTTCGGCCGAGTGCTTTGCCTGCACGTGGCCGACTTCGTGGCCCATGACGGTGGCGATGTGATCGTCCTTCGGCGAGATGTCGATCAGGCCCTTGTAGAAGCCGACCTTGCCGCCCGGCAGCACGAAGGCGTTCTTCTCCGGTTTGTCGAAGACGACAAATTCCCACTGGACGTTGGTAAGGCCCGCCACCGCCGAGATACGCTGGCCGACACGCTGCAGGCGGGCGTTGGCGGTGGGATCGCGCGAAATCGGGGTCTTGGCCTTCTGTTCGTTCCAGCTGGTCAGCGCCATGGCGGCGAGTTGCGCGTCGCCCGGCGCGAAGGCGGTGAACTGCGAGCGGCCCGTGACGGCGTTGGTCTCGCAACCCGCAAGCAGGATGGAGCCGGCCATCAGGCCGCGGATCACGTCCCGACGGGGCATCTTGGACAGATCGACGAGGCGGCCGCCCCCGGAACCCATCACGTCGTCGGCGGGGCCGAGATCGGCGTCGGCGGCGGAGATCTCATGACCGTGGGTGTCGCACATGGGATGGCTCCTGAAGGTCGCGCGCCCGGGACGGGCTGGTCTTTCCAAGGGTTAGCAAATCCCCTTGGCGTGGCATAGCGCGGCGTCAGCAACGGAACTTTCCGCCGATGGACAGGGCCCGGCGGCCCCGCTATAAGCCCGCCTCCGTTTCGGGCCTCGCCCGAGCGAGCGCCTGGGTAGCTCAGTTGGTAGAGCAGCGGATTGAAAATCCGCGTGTCGCTGGTTCGATTCCGGCCCCAGGCACCATTTTCCTTTCTGCACCGCCATTCATGCCGGACCGCGCAGCTCCTGCTGCGCATACGCGGGCGCCGCCAGACTCCGAGGAACCTCGCGTGGCTTAAGTATGGGTGTGCGCAGCGGGAGCTGCGCGGTCCGGTTGCGCTGGTCATGACGTATCTGCGGCTTCTGCGGCAGGTGCGAGCGCGGTTGTGCTCATCGCAATCGTCACGGTGATCACCCTGACGACAGCGCCGGGCACGGCGCCATTCTTCGGCAGGCGCGCGATGGCGCACTTCACCACTTTGTCGAACTTCGCCAGTGCATCGCGCATATCGGCGACCGTGCGCAACGGGATGCCGCGCGCGAAGGCGTGCACAATACGCGCGTGGCGGCGGCGATAGCCGAGGATACCGTTTGGTCGGCGTGTGAGGGTCGATCCGCCGACGGGAAACGTCAGGCGCGAACACATCGACAGGAAGATGAGACGCCGGATGTCACGCCGCGCCGTGCGGATATCGCTTTGAAACTCAAGGCGCCATGCGCGAGGTAACCGCACGTGCGCCATAAGCCACCCGACGACGTGCAACAGCCACAGATGCAGATCGCGCGCAGCGGCGGCGTAGGCTTCGCGGCGGTGACGTAACGGTCGGACGACTTGCATCTGGTGCTCTCCTCTCCGTGGCGACGGGACCATCCCGGCGCGACGTGGGGAGCAGTATCGGAGCGGTTTTTACCCGGTCGGATATTTTGCGCGATATTTCTGCAGTTGCGATGGCGCGCATGGCGCGCGCGCACGATTGTGGAGGGATTGTTAGGGGCTTTCTCCCTCGATCATCTCACGCGCACCGCTCCTCTCCCTCCCCTCGATGGGGAGGGTAACTGAACGCAGCGAAGGTCGGGCGGGGTGCGCGCGAGATGATGGGGCGAAGAGTGCAGTTGGGCCGGTGTTGAAGCGCTTCATCCTGCACGAACCCACCCTCGCGTGCTGACGCACACTTTGCCCTCCCGACTTCGCGGGAGGGAGGAAGCGTCGCGCAGCCCTTACGCCCCCTGCTGGCCGATGATCGCGACCGAGCACACATTCGTCGACGGCGAGCCGCCGAGATTGTGGGTGAGGCCGAGTTTCGGATTGGCGAGCTGGCGATCGCCGGCGCGGCCTTTGAGCTGCAGGTACATCTCGTAAAGCATGCGCAGGCCGGACGCGCCGATGGGGTGGCCGAAGCATTTCAGGCCGCCGTCGATCTGGCACGGCATCTTGCCGTCGGCGTCGTAGAAGCCGTCGAGTACGTCGCTCCAGCCCTTGCCCTCTTCGGAGATGAAGAGGTCCTCCATGGTCACCAGTTCGGTGATCGAGAAGCAGTCGTGGACTTCGATCATGGAGATTTCTTCGCGCGGTTTTTCCACGCCCGCTTCCTTGTAGGCTTTCTTGGCTGCGATCCGCGCGGTGTGGAAATAGCTGCCGTCCCAGGAGTTGTGCTGGCTTTCCAGGCCGTTCGACACCGAGAGCTGCAACGCCTTCACGGTGACGAGACCCTTGTGGCCGAGCGACGCTGCGATCTCCGGCGTGGTGACGATGGCGGCCGCCGCGCCATCCGAAACGCCGCAGCAGTCGAAGAGGCCGAGCGGTTCGGCGATCATCGGCGCGTTCATGACGATCTCTTCCGTCACGACATTGCGCAGGTGCGCCTTCGGATTCTTCGACCCGTTGGCGTGCGATTTCACCGAGACGTGTGCGATGGCGCGCTTCAGGTCTTCCTTTGTCACGCCGTGCTTGGTGCGGTAGGCGGATGCGAGCTGCGCGAAATTGCCGGGCGCGGAGCCGTTCGGCGAGGTCTGCGGAATGAGCGTGCCCATATTGCCCGTCGGCAGGCCGCCGTAGCCGGTGTCCTTCAGCTTTTCGACGCCCACCGCGAGCGCGATGTCGGCGGCGCCGGCGGCGACCGCATAGACCGCGCCGCGAAACGCTTCCGAACCCGAGGCGCAGAAATTCTCGACGCGCGTCACCGCAATGTTCGGCAGACGCAGCGCGAGCGAGAGCGGCGTGCCGCCCTTGCCCGTGCCGATTTCATCGATGTGCGTGGAGAACCACGCCGCATCGAGCTGGCTGGCTTCGATGCCCGCTTCGCCCATGGCTTCGAGATAGGCTTCGACCATGAGGTCGTCGGGACCGGCGTCCCAGCGCTCTCCGAACTTCGAGCAGCCCATGCCGATGATCGCGACCTTGTCTCTGATGCCTGCGGCCATGTTCGTCTCCTCGTGTCTCGTGCGTTGCGTCTGATGCGGATTATTCGGCAGCCTGCTTCACGCTGGCGATGCGGCGCTTGTCGGGCTGGGCCTTCCAGAAATAACGGGTGAAGCCGCGACGCTCGTCCCACTCCTTCACGCGGAAGACCATGCGCACCGGCGTGCCGGAATCGACATCTCCCGGATCGACGTCGGTGATGTCCATGAAGATGCGCCCGCCGCCTTCGAACACCATCATGCCGTAGTGGTTCGGCGGGCTCATGGCGTAGGTGAGGTTGTCGGCCGACCACGAGAGGATGGAGGCCGGCTTGTCGGCGAACTTGTACGGCACCTGCGTGTCCACGGCGGCGTTGTTCGGGTTCACCGAAATGCGGGTGCGCGGGAATTGCACCGTGCCCGTCTCGGTGCAGCGACCGCCGACGAGACCGAGGATCATGTCGTTGTTGCGATAGAGCGTGGTGAGCGCTGTCTTGTTGTCCTTCTCCGCGCGCATGCCCTTCTCCCAGTCGACGAGACCGTTGAAGACGAGCCATTTCATGTAGTTGGTTTCAGGCTTTCCGTCGGCGAGCCAGCCGGAAACGCCGCGTTCGGGCTTCCAGCTTTCGATTTTCGCGGTGGTCTTGAAGACGTGCGCCTCGCAGCCCTGGCCGAACTGCGCGACGACGATCACCTGCCCGGCCTTCGCCGTTTCGAGCGCGTGAGACAGTAGAACGAGCGCATGCGCCGCGCCGCTGTCGCCGATTTGCGCGCCGAGTTGATCCTTTACGGCTTCGGGCTTGAGGCCGGCCTTCTTCGCCACGCTTTCGGCGACGCCCTTGAACGTCGTCGGCAAAATGAAGACGTCCACGGCGCTTGCTTCGATCTTGGCGTCCGCGAGGGCTGCCTTGATGACCGGCGGGACAATCTTCGCGAAGCCTTCGTCGCGGATCCAGCGCTCTTCCCACGCATAGTCGAACTCTTCGCCCGCGCCGCGGAAGTGATCGACGAAATCGGTCGTCGTGACGGCGGAGCCGATGTGCTCGGCGAGCACGTCCTTGTCGCCGACGAGGATGGCCGCGCCTGCATCGCCGCCGTCCATCTCCTGACCGGACGCCGCGCGCGCCTTGCGCCGCTCGCCGGTCGCGGCGAGCGCTTCGCCCTTCAGTCCGCCGCGCACGGCCGCGAGCGCGCTCGACAATGCCGACAATCCCGCGCGCTGCGTGCCGGAGATGTCGAAGCACGCCGTCTGCGGTTCAAGCGTGAGCGCGGCCTGCACGATGCCGGCGTTGAGACGGTCGGTGAACGCGGCGGTGGTGGTGCCGAAATAGAGCGCCTTCACGCGGCTGCGGTCGTCGTCGGGACCGAGCGCATCGCGCGACGCTTCCACCGCCATGGTGATCGCGTCCTCGTCCCAGTTGGCCATGGCGCGTTCGCCCTTGGACTTGCCCATGAGGCCGGGATTGAGCCAGGCGTTGGCCTTCGCCGCCGCAGCGCGTTGCAGCCGCAGGCGCGGCACGTATCCGCCATATCCCGTGATGCCGACCATCGCTTCGCTCCCTTGGGTGTCGTGATGTTTGTTGGGCGCGACCCTACCAAACGCAAGCGCGCGCGCAACGTTGTCTGAGCGGCGTGCGGGATTGCCGTATCGTCACCCTGACGCTACGCGAAACGCATGCTGGGTTTTCTTCTCTCTCCGAACGGCCGCGTCAGCCGCAAGGCCTACTGGCTGGGCTGGATCCTGCCGAGCGCGGCGCTGGGAGTCGTCGCGGGCGTGATCGACATGGCGGGCGGCAACGCGGGCACAGGACCTGTGTCGGCGATCGTCACGCTGGCGACCGTGTGGCCGAACTTCGCAATCACCATCAAGCGCTACCACGATCGCGGCATGAGCGGCTGGTGGGTGCTGTGGAGCATACTGATCGTCGTCGGGCTGCTAGTACCGGTAGTAGTCGCGTCCGAGTCGCTGAGCTTCACGAACATCTTGTGGCCGTATGTGATCGCCTGGATCGCGCTCTATGCGGCGAGCTTCGCCGTCATCGCGTTCTCGCTCATCGTCTATTTCCTGCCGGGCGACTTCGGCGCCAACCGCTTCGGCGCCGATCCGCTCGGCGCGCGCAAACCGAAGAAGCTGCGCAAGGATCCGGCGTTGGAGTTTCCCGGTCCGTGGACCGCGCCCGTCAAACGTAAGGATCGTCCTTCGACAGATAATTCGTCACGTACTTACCGACACCCGCCTCGACCGAGGTGAACTGCTTGTCGTAGCCGAGCGAACGAAGCCGCGTGAGATCGGCCTCGGTGAAGTACTGGTAGTTCTTGCGGATGTCCGCCGGCGTCTCGACATAGTGGACGTCGGGTTTGCGCCCGATAGCGGCGTAGAGCGCCTCCGTGAGTTCGAGGAACGTCCGCGCGCGGCCGCTGCCGACATTCACGACGCCGCCCTGCTTCTCGCCCGTCAGCAACCACTCCGCGACGTCCACGCAATCGTCGACGAAGATGAAATCGCGCTTCTGCCCGCCATCGGCATAGTCCGGATGATGCGACTTGAAGAGCCGCGTCTGTTCTCCGGCGGCGGCCTTCGGATAGAGATGCGCGACGACGCTCTTCTGCCCGCCCTTGTGATATTCGTTCGGGCCATAGACGTTGAAGAAGCGCAGCCCCGACCATTTCGGCGGCGCATTGCCCTTCGCAGCCTCGCGCAGCGCATAGAGATCGAACATTTTCTTCGACCAGCCATAGGCGTTCAGCGGCCGCTGGGCGAGCACGGCGGCGTAGGCGTTGTCGTCGACGAAACCGTCATCGCCGTCGCCATAGGTTGCAGCCGAGGACGCATAGACCAGCGGGGTGTTGCGCGCCGCGCACCAGTCCCACACCGCCTTCGACAACCGGAAATTGTTCTCCACGATCTTGTCGACGTCCTGCTCCGTCGTCGACGAGATGGCGCCCATGTGGACTACCGCCTGCAGCCCATTGGGAAAACGCTTTTCCAGCGCGTAGAGCAGTTCTTCCGGCGCAATGATGTCGGCGATGTCGTGCTTGGCGAGATTTCTCCACTTGCCCGAGTCCGCGTCGCGCAGACGATCGGCCACATACACGTCCGTGTCCGCGCGCTGCGCCAGCCTTGCAACGATGTTGGAGCCGATGAAGCCGGCTCCGCCCGTGACCACGATGGACGCCACGCACAGTCTCCTTCACGGCCGGTCTTGATCCGCGTCCCGGCCCGGCGCGTAAGTTGCGGGTGGCACAAGCGCTGCGTGCAGGCAAGGATGGGCGACCACGCGCGCCCGGAGGTCGAACGACGTGCCAGCCGCCACCGCCAAGCACGCCCAGCATGCCCCGGTCATCGTCTGGCTCCGGCAGGACCTCCGCCTCGCTGACAATCCCGCCCTCACCGCCGCCGTCGGCTCGGGCCGACCGGTCCTCATCGTCTACGTCCTCGACGACGGGCCCTCATGGCCCATGGGCGGCGCCTCACGCTGGTGGCTGCACGGGAGCCTTGCGGCGCTTGGCGCCGACATCGAAGCACGCGGCGGCAGGCTAACGCTCCGGCGCGGACCGGCGGCCCGGGAGATCGCGGCGCTGGCGCAGGAGACGCGCGCCGCGGAGGTTTACTGGAACCGCTGCTACGAGCCCGCCGCCGTCGCCCGCGATACGGCGCTGAAGAAGGATCTCACGGCCGCAGGCGTCACGGTTGAAAGCTTCAATGCCGCGCTTCTGTTCGAACCGTGGGAGGTGCGCACTGGAAGCGGCGGCCCCTTCAAGGTCTATTCACCCTTCTGGCGCGCCTGCCGGGCGAAGGGCGTCGACGGCCCGCTGGGGCACGCGCCGAAGGCGATCCCCGCAGGTGACGCTCCGGACTCGCGCCGTCTCGAAGACCTCGCCCTCCTGCCGCGCAAGCCGGACTGGGCGGGCGGGCTCCGCGCCGCATGGACGCCCGGCGAAGCCGGCGCCCACCGCTTGCTGGAGGCCTTCCTCGAGAGCGCTCTCGACGGCTACGGCGCCAATCGCAACCGGCCCGACATGGTCGGCACGTCGCGCCTTTCGCCCCATCTGCACTTCGGCGAGATCGGTCCCCGCCAGATCTGGCGGGCCGTTGAGACCTTCGTCGAAGCCCATGGCGAACTGCGCGGCGAAGCCGACAAGTTCCTGTCCGAGATCGGCTGGAGGGAATTCTCCACCCACCTCCTATTCCACAACCCCGCCCTGCCCGAGGCCAACTGGAAGCCCCAGTTCGACGCCTTCCCCTGGGAGGAGAACCCGGACGGCCTCGAAGCATGGAAGCGCGGCCGCACGGGCTACCCCATAGTCGACGCGGGCATGCGCGAGCTCTGGACCACCGGCTGGATGCACAACCGCGTCCGGATGATCGTCGCCTCCTTCCTCATCAAGGACCTGATGATCCACTGGCGCGTTGGCGAGGCATGGTTCTGGGATACGCTCGTGGACGCCGACCTCGCCAACAACGCCGCCAGCTGGCAATGGGTGGCCGGCTCCGGCGCGGACGCTGCGCCCTATTTCCGCATCTTCAATCCAGTCACCCAGGGCGAAACGTATGACCCTGAGGGCGCGTACGTGCGCAGCTTGATCCCCGAACTCGCGGCGCTGCCGGACAAGGTGATTCACAAGCCATGGGTGGCGACGCCGGAGGCGTTGTCGGCTGCAGGGGTGGAATTGGGTCGCACTTATCCGCGGCCCATGGTCGATCACGGTGAAGCGCGACAGCGCGCGCTCGCCGCCTACAAGTCCATCGCCGGCGCGACGGCGGGAGAGTGAATGCATGCGGGTGGCGGTGATCGGTGGCGGCGTTTCGGGGCTCGGCGCGGCGTGGGCGCTGCGCGACACGCACGAGGTCGTGCTGTTCGAGAAAAACCGGCGCCTCGGCGGTCACGCAGACACCCAGTGGATCGACTACGACAATGCGCGGATCATGGTCGACACCGGCTTCATCGTCTACAACGACCTGAACTACCCCAACCTTATCGCGCTCTTCGAAGCGCTGGGCGTTGCGACGCGCGCGTCGGACATGAGCTTCGCGGTGAGCGATCCCGACGCCTTCGAGTGGTCGAGCAATGGTCTGCCGGGCTTGTTTGCGTGGAAGCGCAACATCGTGAACCCGGCCTTCCTGCGCATGTTGTCGGACATCATCCGCTTCAGCACGAACGCCCGGCGCGATCTCGCGGCGCGCGCCATCGGTTCGGAAACGCTGGAAGCCTATGTCCGGCGGCTCAATCTCGGCCGCGATTTCCTCGACCAGTATCTTATGCCCATGGGCGCCGCGATCTGGTCGACGCCGGAGCGTGAAATGCTGCGCTACCCGGCGCTGTCGTTCCTGCGCTTCTTCGATAACCACCGCCTGTTGCATGCCGCACGCCCGGAGTGGCGCACGGTCGTCGGCGGCAGCAGCACCTATGTGCAGGCGATCTCGTCGGCGCTCGGCGATCGTGTGCGCCTTGCAACCCCTGTCGTGAAGGTGACACGCGAGGCCGACGGAGTCAGCGTTGTGACGGCCCATGGCGCGGAGCGCTTCGACGAAGTCATCTTCGCCTGCCACTCCGACGAGACGTTGGGCCTGCTCGGCGATGCGGATGCGGAAGAACGCCGCCTGCTCGGCGATGTGAAGTACGCACCCAACACCGCCTATCTGCATCGCGACAAGCGTTTGATGCCGCGGCGCCAGTCTGCGTGGGGCGCGTGGAACTATCTGCGCAGCGGCGGCGAGGCGGGACGTGTCTGCGTCAGCTACTGGATGAATGTGCTGCAGGGCATCGACAAGTCGCGACCGCTCTTCGTCACGCTCAACCCGGAAACGCCACCCGATCCCGCGCTCACCTTTGGACGCTACGAATACGATCACCCGCAGTTCAGCGCCGAGGCGCTCGCCGCGCAGCACGCCCTGCAGGCGCGCCAGGGTGCGCGTCACACCTGGTTCGCCGGCGCGTGGCTCGGCTACGGCTTCCATGAGGACGGCCTTGCTTCGGGCCTCGAGATCGCGCTGCGCCTCGGCGGTGACGTCCCGTGGGCCAAACAGATCACGCGCCGCGACGGCGTGCCGCTCGTCGCAGCGGCGTGAACGACAATCACCCTCTCGCGAGCGCCCAAGACGGACGCACCACGCATGTGCGCTTTGTGCCGTTCGAGCGACGCTTCGCCTACCGCCTCGCGCAAATTCGCGTGGACGTCGACCGGCTGCCTGAGATTGCGCGCGGCCTTAAGCTCTTCTCGCACAACCACTTCAATCTCTTCGCCTTCCACGACCGCGATCACGGCAACCGCAGCGGCGCGCCGTTGCGCGCCTGGGCGGAAGAGACGTTTGCGCGCGGCGGCGTGGACCTCTCGGGCGGGCGCATCGACCTGCAGTGCTTTCCGCGCGTGCTCGGCTTCGTGTTCAACCCGCTGTCGATTTATTTCGGCTATGGACCAGACGGCGCGCTGCGCGGCGTCATCTACGAGGTGAACAACACCTTCGGCGAAACGCATGCCTACGTGGCGCGGACCGGCGCAGGAGATGTTCACGATCACGAGACAGCGAAACTCTTCCACGTCTCGCCGCTGATGGATGTGGTCGGCGACTATCGCTTCCGCATCGGCACGCCGGACGGGTCGCTTCACCTGACGATCGAGAACATGGTCGACGGCGTCCGCCAGCACCTCGCCTCACTCGTGACGCGCCAGCGTCCGCTCACGGACCGCTGGCTTGCCGGCGTGCTCATCTCGATGCCGCTTTCGACGCTGCAGGTCGTCGTCGGCATACACTGGCAGGCGTTGAAGCTCTGGCTGCGCGGGGCCAAGTATCATAGCAAGCCCGCGCTCCCGGAAGAATCGGTAAGCCTCGCGCGATCCGTGAGCGGGCCTCGCGCGTAACGGTTTGTTATGAACATGATGTACGGCGCTGCGCTGACACCTGAGACGACCGCCGAGCGCGCCACGCCCGCGCTGATCGCCGCCCTGAGGGCGCCCGCCGCCTTCAAGGCGGCCGCTATGGCCGCGTTGAATCTCCGCCAGGGCCGCTTGCGCATGGTGCTGCCGGACGGTCGCGCGTTGGTCTTTGGCGACAGCGACGAGCCGGAATCCATCTTGCGCGTCCGCGACTTCGCCTTCGCCAACCGCATCGTCCGCAGCGGAGACATCGGCCTTGCCGAAGGCTACATGGCGGGCGAGTGGGACACACCCGATCTCTCGACGCTGCTGACCTTCCTGTCCGATAACGCCGACCGCATCATCCAGATCTTCCGCGGCAACCCGCTGGTGCAGGCGGTGAACCTCATCGGCAATCTCGGCCGCCAGAACACCCGCAGCGGCTCGAAGAAAAACATCCTCGCGCACTACGATCTCGGCAATCGCTTCTACGAGACGTGGCTCGACAAGACGATGACCTACTCCGCCGCGCGCTTCGACAAGTCGCCCGGCGCCGATCTCGAACACGCACAGCTGGAAAAATACCGCGCGCTCGCGCGCTCCATGAATCTCCAGGCGGGCGAGCATGTGCTGGAGATCGGCTGCGGCTGGGGCGGGTTCGCGGACGTGGCGGCGCGCGAGTTCGGCGCCCGCGTCACCGGGCTCACCATCTCCGACGAGCAATTTGCGTTCGCTTCGGCGCGCATGCAGCGCGAGGGCCTGAACGAAAAGGTCGACATCCGCATGCTCGACTACCGCGACGTCGAGGGCCAGTTCGACAAGGTCGCCTCCATCGAGATGTTCGAAGCGGTCGGCGAAAAGTACTGGCCCGCCTATTTCTCCAAGATTTCCGACGTCCTGAAGCCGGGCGGCGCCGCCGGCCTGCAGATCATCACCATTCGCGATGACCTTTTCGATGGCTACCGTTCTCGTGTGGACTTCATCCAGCAGTACGTGTTTCCGGGCGGCATGTTGCCGAGCCTCGCGCGGCTGGAAGAGGAAACAACGCGCGCCGGCTTGCGTCAGGACGGCGTCCAGGCTTTCGGCGTGAGCTACGCAGATACGCTCGCGGAATGGGGTCGCCGTTTCCGCGGCGCGTGGGGCGAGATCAGTCAACTCGGCTTCGACGAGCGCTTCCGGCGCCTGTGGCAGTTCTACCTGAGCTATTGCGAAGCGGGCTTCCGCACGGGTCGTACAGACGTCGTGCAACTGGCCCTGCACAAATCCTAGGACTTCGTCGGCCTCGGCGGTTCCTTGTCCGGCGATCCCCAGCCTGTCTGCGCGCGCACCAGCGGCAGATGCAACGGCTTTGGCAAAGCGTAGAGCGCCTTCAGCAGCCAGGTGAAGCGGCGTGGAAACGTTGTCTCAAAGCCACCCCGTTCCACAGCGTCGGCGATGCGACGCGCCGCGATCTCCGGCGTGATCATGGCGGGTTTGGGAAAGGCGTTGTCGGTCTGCGCCGGCGTCTCCACGAAACCCGGCGTTGAAATGGAGACGCCGACGCCGCAGCGGTCGAGTTCGATCTTCAGGCATTCGGCCATGTTGATGAGCGCCGCCTTCGAAGCGCCATAGGCCGAGGACGTCGGCATGCCGCCAAAGCCGGTCGCAGACGAAACGATGTGAATGTGTCCCTGCCGGCGCGCGACCATGTCGGCGCTGACGGCCTCGATCGCGTGCACAACGCCCATCAGGTTGACGTCGAACGTCTTGCGATACGCGGCCGCGTCAGGCGCGCGCGCATCGACGGGGATATACACACCCGCATTTGCGACCACGAGACCGATGGGGCCGAGCTTCGCCACGATGGCGGCCGCGGCGGCCTGCATGTCGTCACGGTTCGACACGTCCGCCGCGAATGCGTGGATGGCGCGATTGTCTTGCGCCAATCTCTCCAGCGCCTCAGCATTCCGGGCCGTCGCCGCGACCGCCCAGCCACGCCCGGCGAGTTCGCGTGCAAGCGCAGCGCCGATGCCCGAACTCGCCCCTGTGATCCAAGCACAGCCGTGTGCTCGCTGCGCCGGCATGCGGGCCATCAGGTCAGGATCCGGTTCACGAACCGCGCGATCAAGCCATGGAAACGCAAGGCGCCCTCCGTCGCGACGAGACACACGCACTCCCCGCCCTCGGGTACATAAGGAGCATGATCGAGATCCACATCGGCGAACGCGATGTCGCCCGGCGAATAGACGCCCGTTTCGTCGGCGTAGTTTCCGCGCAGCACAAGCGTCAGTTCCTCGCCCGCGTGGCCATGCTTCGGCGCGGCGCGCCCGCCCGCGAGACGCAACAGCGTGGCGCCGGCAACCGGCAACCGCACCTCACGCATCGAAGGCGCGCGCCAGCGCCAGTGGAGATTGCCGGGCTGGCTGTGCGACGCCGCTTCGATGAGGACGCGCGCTTCGCGCAGATCTCCATCGTGTTGGGAAGGCTCGGTCGCGGGTTCGGGCGGGTGGAGGCGCGCGGCCACGGGCGCGGGCTCCAGACGCTCAAGAAACGCCCCGCCGGCCGCTTCCAGCTCAGCCACGTGCCCACGGACGGCGGGGCGGAGGCGCAGGTGAGTCTCCACCAGCAACCGGTGCGCCGGCGACAGGGCGCCCGCCGCATGGTCCAGCAGCAACGCCTCGTAGGCCTCGGCGTTCACGGTCACGGGGTGTCCTTTGGAAAACGATATCGGGATTACGCCTGTGCTGCGTTTCCGGATCAGCGGGTTGTTGCCCGACGCCGCAGCACACTAGGGTGCTTCCATGGCCGAAAACACCGCCGATCCCCTCGTCGACGTCGCCTGGCTCCAGGTGCATCTCGACGCCCCCGACATCCGCATTGTCGACGCCACGTGGTTCATGCCGGGCGATCTGCGCGACGCGCGGCTCATGCATGCCGGGCAACGCATACCGGGCGCCGTATTCTTCGACCTCGACGAAATCTCCGACACGGCGTCGCCACTGCCGCACATGCTGCCTTCGGCAGAGAAATTCGCGTCGCGCATGCGCAAGCTCGGCATCGGCGATGGCGCGCGCATCGTCGTCTACGACGCCCACGGCATCTTCTCGGCCGCGCGCGTATGGTGGATGTTCCGCGCCATGGGCGCCGATGACGTCGTGGTGCTTGACGGCGGCCTGCCCGCCTGGATCGCCGACGGGGGGGCCATCGATGACGGCCCGCCGACCAAACCCTCGGAACGGCACTTCACGGCGCGCCTGCGTCGCGATCTCGTGCGCGACCTCGCAGAAATGCGCGCCCTTGTCGCCAGAGGCGGCGCAGGCATTCTCGATGCGCGACCTGCGCCGCGCTTCTCCGGGGCCGAATCCGAACCACGGCCCGGTCTCGCGCGTGGTCATATGCCAGGCGCAGCAAACCTGCCCTTCGCCAGTTTGCTTGACGCCGACAAACGCATGAAATCGCGTGAAGCGCTGAACGACATCTTCGCCTCTTTGCCCATTGATCCGCGACAGGCGCCAGTCGCCACATGCGGATCGGGCGTCACCGCCGGCGTCGTCGCGCTGGCGTTGGCGCGGACCGGACGATGGGATACGGCCGTCTACGACGGCTCCTGGGCCGAATGGGGGGCGCGCGATGACACGCCGATCGTAAAGGAAGCTCGCGGTGAGTGATGAGACATCGCGCTGGTCGCTCGCCACGCGGCTGGTGCGCGCGGGCCGCGACAAGCTGCGCGAAGGCGGCGCGGTGAACCCGGCGATCCAGCGCGGATCGACGGTGCTGTTTCCCGACATCGACGCGTTGCATGGCCCCGGAAAGAGTTACGGCCTCGACGGCTTCGAGGTGCACGACACGCTGGTTGCAGCGCTGACCGATATCTCGGGAGGCTGCGGCGCGGTGCTTGCGCCGTCCGGTCTGGCGGCGTGCACGACGGCGCTGCTCAGTTTTGCATCTGCGGGCGGCGAGGTGCTGGTCACCGACTCCGTCTACGCGCCAACCCGCCGCTTCTGCGATGGGCTGCTGGCGCGGATGGGCGTGCCGACGCGTTATTTCGATCCGCGCATTGGGGCGGGAATCGAGGCGCTGATCACGGATCGCACGCAGGTCATCTTTCTGGAATCGCCTGGTTCGCTCACCTTCGAAGTGCAGGATGTTCCCGCCATCACGAAGGCGGCGCGCGCGCGCAACGTCATCACGATCATTGACGATACGTGGTCGGCGGGCGTGTTCTTCAAGCCGTTCGACCACGGAGTCGACGTCTCGGTGCAGGCTCTCACAAAGTATCAGGCCGGCCACGCCGACGTGCTGCTCGGCGCCGCACTCGCAAGCGACCCCGCCCACCTTGCGCGCCTGCAACGCACCGGCAAGGAACTCGGTCAGGGCGGCGGTTCGGCGGAGGATGCCTATCTGACGCTGCGCGGTCTGCGGACGATGCCGCTGCGGCTCGCGCACCAGGCCGCGTCGGCCCTCAAAATTGCGCGCTGGCTTGAAGACCGCGCCGACGTCGCCAGCGTGCTGCATCCGGGGCTGCCGTCACATCCGGATCACGCGCTCTTCAAACGCGATTTCAGCGGCGCCGCAGGCGTCTTCGCCTTCACGCTGGCGCGCGACACCACGGACGCACAACTCGGCGCCATGCTGAACAACCTTTCCCTGTTTGGCCTCGGTTTCTCGTGGGGCGGCTATGAAAGCCTCGCCGTGAACTGCACGGAGCAATCCATGCGGAAGGTGGCGCGCTGGGGCGACAAAGGGCCGCTTGTGCGCCTTTCAATCGGCCTCGAAGACCCCGATGATCTCATTGCTGATCTTGAAGCGGGGCTGGCGCGCTTGCGCAGCTGAGCCAGACCTCGACCGCTGGCGACCCCGGCGTGACTCGAACACGCAACCATCCGCTTAGAAGGCGGACGCTCTATCCAGTTGAGCTACGGGGTCGTGGGCGCGACCGGTGTGACAGCCTGCTAGCACGGCGGGGACGCCCCACTCCATGCGCCTCGGGCCGAACCGTGTGTCAGTGCGACCAGGGTTCCTTGCGCCTGTAGGCGAAGTTGTCGGAGTAGGAGCGGATCACCCGTCTGGGCTCGCGTGGCTCGATAACCTGATGCGGGATGGCGTTGCGGCGAGCAAAGTCGATGGCCTCCTCGCGGGTCGCAAAGGTCATACGCACCTGGTTGTTTGTGTCGGCGGTGCTCTGCCAGCCCATGAGCGATTCCGGCGCGACCGCGCCGGCCTCGAACTCGAGCAGCCACTCCTGCGCCTTGGCGCGGCCGGACTGCATGGCCGTCTTGGCGGGACGATAGATACGCGCGAGCATGATTTCTCCTGCCAATTTCCTACACGCGCACGCTCTCGCCGCAAAGCCTGTCGAAAGCGCGCACCTTGTGCCGGAAATACAGAACGGGCGATCGTATGACGATCGCCCGTTTGCAATAATATCGAGGATGTGACGACTACACGTTTGCGCGCGCGCCGCCCTTGGCCGCTTCCAGCGCATCCTTCAGCGCCTTGCCGGGTTTGAACCGCGCGCGCCGACCGGCGGGCACGATCACTTCCTGATTGGTCTGCGGATTACGCGCCTTGCGTGCAGCCGTCGTCACGACAGCGAAAGCGCCGAAGCTCGGCAGTTTCACTTCATCACCCTTCGTGAGTGCGTCCGTGACGACTTCGAAGACCGCGTCCACGAGTTCTCCGGCCTTGGCCTTCGACTCTCCCGTGCGCTCGGCGACGGCCGTGATGAGTTCCGCTTTGTTCATTACCTTGAGCCCCCTTGGCTTATGAAGAACGACGATAAGGGCGCCGTCGCGCAATGTTGTCAAAACCTTTGGCGCACAAGGGCCTTACAATGAAGTAACCCGAATCACGAGCATTTCAACGCGCATAATTCACAGCAACTTTGTGCACAGATTCAATGCGGGCGCGCATCGTCCCGGTCGTCGCTTTCAGCGCCCGCAGCACGACGCCCGCGACGGTTTTCCGCCTCCTCGTCCTCTTCGGTCCACTTGATCGGCGCGAGCGGTTTTGTGAGCGCGTGCTTCAGCACTTCATCGGCGCTGCCCACCGGAATGATCTTCAGACCCGACTTCACGTTGTCGGGAATGTCGGCGAGATCCTTTTCGTTTTCACTCGGGATCAGCACGGTTTTCACGCCGCCGCGCAGCGCTGCAAGAAGCTTTTCCTTCAGACCGCCGATCGGCAGCACACGGCCGCGCAGCGTCACTTCGCCAGTCATCGCGATGTCCTTGCGCACCGGGTTGCCCGTGAGCACCGACACGATCGCCGTCACCATGGCCACGCCCGCGGACGGTCCGTCCTTCGGTGTCGCGCCTTCCGGCACGTGCACGTGGATGTCGCGCGCGCGGAAGACAGGCGGCTTGATGCCGTAAGTCACCGCGCGCGAACGCACGAATGAGTTCGCGGCGGAAATCGATTCCTTCATCACGTCGCGCAAGTTGCCCGTGACAGTCATTGCGCCGCGTCCTGGCATGGAGACGGCTTCGATGGTTAGCAAATCACCGCCCGTTTCCGTCCACGCGAGACCGGTGACGATGCCGACCTGGTCTTCCTGATCGGTTTCGCCGTAGCGGTATTTCCAGACGCCCGCGTAGTCGGGGAGATTCGCCGCGTTGATCTTCACCGTCTTCTTTTTCTTCTGCTCGATCTCGCGCACCGCCTTGCGGCAGAGGTTGGCGAGTTCGCGCTCGAGACTGCGCACGCCGGCTTCGCGCGTGTAGCGGCGGATGAGATCGCGGATCGCTTCGTCATCGGCGGCGAATTCGCCCGCCTTCAGGCCATTCGCTTCGACCTGCTTCGGCAGCAAATACTTCTTCGCGATCTCGACCTTCTCGTCCTCGGTGTAGCCGGGGATGCGGATGATCTCCATGCGGTCGAGCAGGGGCTGCGGCATGTTCAGGCTGTTGGCCGTGGTAATGAACAGCACGTCCGAGAGGTCGTAATCGACTTCAAGATAGTGATCGTTGAACGTCGCGTTCTGTTCGGGATCGAGCACCTCGAGCAACGCGGCTGACGGATCACCGCGATAGTCGGCGCCGAGCTTGTCGATCTCGTCGAGAAGGAAGAGCGGATTGGCGCTCTTGGCCTTCTTCATCGACTGGATGACGCGGCCCGGCATGGAGCCGATATACGTGCGGCGGTGACCGCGGATTTCCGCTTCATCGCGCACGCCGCCGAGGGACAGGCGCACGAAGTCACGGCCAGTCGCTGCAGCGATGGACTTGCCGAGCGAGGTCTTGCCGACTCCGGGCGGTCCCACGAGGCACAGGATCGGCCCCTTCACCTTCGTCGTGCGCGCCTGCACCGCGAGATACTCGAGAATGCGTTCCTTGACCTTCTCGAGTCCGTAGTGATCGGCGTCGAGGATTTCTTCCGCCTTCTTGAGATCCTTCTTCACCGGCTTTTTCTTGCCCCAGGGCAACGACAGCAGCCAGTCGAGGTAATTGCGGACAACCGTGGATTCCGCCGACATCGGGCTCATCTGGCGCAGCTTCTTGAGCTCCGCCTCGGCCTTTGTCAGCGCTTCCTTCGAGAGCTTGGCCTTGCGGATGCGCTCCTCGATTTCCGCGAGATCGTCGCGACCATCATCGGTCTCGCCCAGTTCCCGCTGGATCGCCTTCATCTGTTCGTTGAGATAATACTCGCGTTGCGTCTTCTCCATCTGGCGCTTCACGCGATTGCGGATGCGCTTGTCCATCTGGAGTACGGACACTTCGCCTTCGATGAGGGCGAGAATTTTTTCGAGACGCTGCGTCGTCGCGATCGTTTCCAGCAGCGCCTGCTTGTCGGCGATCTTGATCGACAGGTGCGCCGCGACGGAATCCGCCAGACGGCTCGGGTCGCCCACCTGCACGATCGACTGCACAACTTCCGCAGGCGTCTTGCGCGACAGTTTCGAGAACTGCTCGAACTGCTCGGTGACGGCGCGCGCCATGGCGCGGGCTTCCGGTGTGTCAGCACCCTCGTCCTCGATGGCTTCGATCTCGGCCTCGAAGAAGTTGGGGTTGTCCTTGAACTTCACGATACGCGCGCGACGCCCGCCTTCGACAAGCACGCGCACCGTGCCATCGGGCAGCTTCAGGAGTTGCACCACCGTGGCCACAGTGCCGATGCGATAGATGCGGTCAGCGATCGGATCGTCTTCCGACGCCTCCATCTGCGCGGCGAGCAGGATCTGCTTGTCACCGCGCATGACTTCCTCGAGCGCGCGCACGGACTTCTCGCGACCGACAAACAGCGGTGCAGCCATGTGAGGGAACACCACGATGTCGCGCAGCGGCAGGACCGGAAGAACCTTGGTCGCCATGGAATGGAACTCCTCGTGATCGGCTCGCGAGCCCGGTCGCCTGTCGACAGGGCGGATTCGCGCGGTCGCGATCGCCCATGCCATTTGGCGCTCGGGTTAACGGCGTTCAAGGGTGGGATTGCAAGCGGAACGAGCGGTTCCGTCTGCGGACCGTCAGCCGGCGGACTGTTGTCCGTTCCGACCGCCCTCGGCGTAAATCAGAAGCGGCTGGGCGCGTCCCTCGACGACATCGGCCGACACCACCGCCTCCTGCACGCCGATCATGCCCGGCAGTTCGAACATTGTGTCGAGCAGGATCGATTCGAGGATTGATCGGAGCCCACGGGCGCCGGTCTTGCGCTGGATCGCCTTGCGGGCGATCGATCGCAGCGCTTCGTCGGGGAACGTCAGGCGGACATTCTCCATGTCGAACATGCGCTGGTACTGTTTAACGAGCGCGTTCTTCGGCTCGGTGAGAATCTGCATGAGCGCGGGCTCGTCGAGATCTTCCAGCGTCGCCAGCACAGGCAGACGACCGACGAATTCCGGAATGAGCCCGAACTTCAGAAGGTCGTCGGGCTCCACAACGCGGAGAATTTCACCGGTGCGGCGGTCCTCGGGATCGCGCACCGTGGCGCCGAAGCCCATGGCCGAACCCTTGCCGCGCGCCTGGATGATCTTCTCGATGCCGGCGAAGGCGCCGCCACAGATGAAGAGGATGTTGGTCGTGTCGACCTGCAGGAATTCCTGCTGCGGATGCTTGCGACCACCCTGCGGCGGCACCGACGCGACGGTGCCTTCCATGATCTTGAGCAAGGCCTGCTGCACACCTTCGCCCGACACGTCGCGCGTGATGCTCGGGTTGTCGGACTTGCGGGAAATCTTGTCGATTTCGTCGATATAGACGATGCCGCGTTGCGCGCGTTCGACGTTGTAGTCGGCGGCCTGCAGCAGCTTCAGGACGATGTTTTCGACATCTTCACCGACATAGCCGGCTTCCGTGAGCGTCGTCGCGTCGGCCATCGTGAACGGCACGTCGATGATGCGCGCGAGCGTCTGTGCGAGCAGCGTCTTGCCGCAACCCGTCGGGCCCATCAGCAGGATGTTGGATTTCGCCAGTTCGACGTCGTTGTTCTTCGCGGCGTGATTGAGCCGCTTGTAGTGGTTGTGCACCGCCACCGACAGCACGCGCTTGGCGTGGTCCTGGCCAATGACGTAGTCGTCGAGAACTTCCTTGATCTCGCGGGGGCTGGGCACGCCCTCCTTGGACTTCACGAGCGAGGTTTTGTGTTCCTCGCGGATAATGTCCATGCAGAGTTCGACGCACTCGTCGCAGATGAACACGGTCGGTCCGGCGATCAGCTTGCGCACCTCGTGCTGGCTCTTGCCGCAGAACGAGCAGTACAGGGTGTTCTTGGAATCACCGCCGGTTGTACTCTTGCTCATATGTGCTCCTTGACGGACCGCGTGGCCGCCATGATGGCGCCCCAGGGGCCGTGCGGATGACGATGACCGGTGAACCCGGCCCCTCTCCCGCGCCTCCAGACTGGCGCGCCATCCCTTACAAAACTGTTCACCAACCTGCCTGAGCCGCCGCCAGTCTTGGCTGCGCCCGATACGAGCATAGCAAGAACCGAGCCGCAAGCATGGGGCTCAACAGGGGCGGAATCGGGGCTTCTCAGTGCCCGCCGGCCGCTTCCACGGCTTCCCGCTTCTCATAGACGCGGTCGACGATGCCGAAGGCCTGCGCCTCCTCGGCGGTCATGAAGTGGTCCCGGTCGAGGGTCTTTTCCACCACTTCGTATGGCTGACCGGTGTGCTTCACGTAGATTTCGTTCAGGCGCCTCTTGGTGGCGATGATGTCTTCGGCGTGCCGTTCGATGTCCGACGCCTGGCCACGGAACCCGCCCGAGGGCTGGTGAACCATGACACGCGCGTTAGGAAGGCAGATCCGGAGACCCTTCTCGCCCGCCGCCAGCAGCAGCGAACCCATGGACGCCGCCTGACCCGTGCAGACCGTCGAAACCGGGCTGCGGATGTACTGCATGGTGTCGTAGATCGCGAGGCCGGAGGTCACGATGCCGCCGGGGCTGTTGATGTACATGGCGATTTCGCGCTTCGGGTTCTCGGATTCGAGAAACAGAAGCTGCGCCGTGACGAGACTGGCCATGCCGTCTTCGACGGGGCCGGTCACGAAGATGATCCGCTCCTTCAGGAGGCGCGAGAAGATGTCGAAGGCGCGCTCGCCCCGGCTCGTCTGCTCCACCACCATGGGCACGAGCTGCATGTAGCGTTCGATCGGGTCGCCCATCACTGTCCTTCACACCTTCCGTCGTCGTCCCCGACCCGCCTGCCGACTCGGGGACGCCGTGACTGTCCATATTTGACCGCCCGGCCCCAACCGCAAGGCCCCTCACAGATAAGGCATGGGGCGAAATGGCCTCAGTCTTCGGGGTCGGCGAAGAGTTCCTCGCGGTCCACCGTCTTGTTGGTGACCTTCGCGAGTTCGAGAATGTAGTCGACCGTCTTTTCTTCGAAGATCGGCGCGCGCAGCTGGGCGAGGAGCTGCGGGTTCTTCTGGTAGATTTCGAAGATCTGACGTTCCTGCCCCGGATACTGCCGCGCCTGCTGCATGACAGCCTGCGAGACTTCCTCATTGGTCACTTCGATATTCGTGCGGCGGCCGATCTCGGCGAGCACGAGACCCAGCTTCACGCGGCGCTCCGCGATCTTGCGATATTCTTCGCGCAGGACCTCATCGGACTTGCCGGCGTCGGTCGGGTCGAGGGAGCCGGCGGCCTTGTCGGCCTCGATCTGACGCCAGATCTGCTGGAACTCCTGCTCGACCATGGCCGGGGGCAGCGGGAAGTCGTGGGCGGTTTCCAACTTGTCGAACAAGGCGCGTTTCGCGCGGGTGCGCGACTGGGCGGTGTGCTCGGACTCGATGCGGCCGCGGATGGCGGTCTTCACCGCTTCAAGGTTTTCCATGCCGAGCTTTTCGGCCAGCGCGTCGTCGATCGCGGTTTCCTGCGGCGCGCGCACTTCATGCACGGTGATGTCGAAGGTCGCGGCTTTGCCCTTCAGCGTGTCGACGCCGTAGGCCTCCGGGAAGCTGACATTGATGACCTTCTCGTCGCCTTTCTTCAGGCCCTTCAGTTGCTCCTCGAAGCCGGGGATGAACTGGTTGGAGCCGATGGTGACAGAGGCTTTTTCCGCCGCGCCGCCTTCGAAGGCTTCGCCGTCGATCTTGCCGAGGAAGTCGATGGTGAGCGCGTCGCCGTCTTCAGCCGCGCCGTCCTTTTCGTCGAAGGTGCGGTTGGCCTTGGCGATCTGCTCCAGCGTCTCCTGAACCTGCGATTCCGCCACCGGCGCTACGAGGCGCTCCAGGCTGACGGTAGCGGGGTCCACCGGTTCGAATTCCGGAATCAGTTCGACGCTGAGATTGAACGCGAGATCCGCCTGCCCGGCGAACACCTTGTCCATGTCGGATTCAACCTGGAGATCGGGCTGCGACGCGACGCGCAGCTTTCCGTCTTCAAGCGCCTTCTTGGTCGCGGCATCCACTTCCCCGTTGATGATCTCCTGGAGCATCGACGGGCCGTAGAGCTTCTTCACGTGGCTCGCCGGCACCTTGCCCGGGCGGAAGCCGTTGATCTTCATGCGCGGACGCACTTCCTCGATCTTGGCGTCGAGAGCCTTCTGGAGCTCGGCGGCGGGCACGACGATCTTGAAAGCGCGCTGCAGGCCTTCGGAGCGGGTCTCGGTGAATTGCATGGAAGTGGCGGGTCCCTTGGGGGCGAAAAGTGAGGCTCTGGAGGCGGTGGTCCGTATAGCCGGACGCGGACACGAGCAAACGCCGTGCCTGCCAGAAGATTAAGGCGCGGCTTATGCAC
Organism: Alphaproteobacteria bacterium; assembly: GCA_034440275.1. Lineage (GTDB taxonomy): Bacteria > Pseudomonadota > Alphaproteobacteria > Caulobacterales > Aquidulcibacteraceae > VFBF01. The sequence continues at coordinate 4,473 of JAWXBS010000025.1, read as the reverse complement.
GCCGCTCCGTGGGCTGTAAACCGGCCCTAGGTGCGCCTTTCGGGCTCATTCTGACCCACCCGGCACGCCAGCGCGCCGCCAAGCGCCGGTTGGCGCGAGGGTGCGGCGCCGGTAAGCCTGCGCCATGCACCTCGCCCACTTTCCCCGCCGCCGCTACACCCCCGCCCCCACGCCGCTGGAGCGGCTCGACAACCTGACCCGCCTCCTCAGCGGCCCCGACATCTGGATCAAGCGCGACGACCTCACCGGCCTCGCCGCCGGCGGCAACAAGACCCGCAAGCTCGAATTCCTCGTGGCCGAGGCGCTGGCGCAGGGCGCCGATACGCTCGTCACGGTGGGTGCGGTGCAGTCCAACCACTGCCGGCTGACGGCGGCGGCGGCCGCCAAGGAAGGCCTGAAGTGCCGCCTCGTCCTCGAACAGCGCGTGCCCGGCAGCTACCGCGCGGACGCGAGCGGCAACAACCTCCTCTTCGATCTCCTCGGCGTGGAGTCGATCGACGTCGCCAATGCCGGCGACGATCTGGCGGCGCGCATGCAGGCCACTGCGGCCTCGCTGAGAGCCGAAGGACGCAAGGGCTATCTGATCCCCGGCGGCGGCTCGAACGCGCTGGGCGCGCTCGGCTATGTCGCGTGCGCGCAGGAACTGGTGCAGCAGGCCTTCGAACTTGAGCTGCGCATGGATCACATCGTCGTCGCCAGCGGCAGCGCGGGCACGCATGCGGGCCTGCTCGTCGGTCTCGAAGGCGCCAATACCGGCATCCCGCTCACCGGCGTGAATGTGCGCCGACCGCGCGCGGAGCAGGAAGGCAATGTCCACAAGCTCGCCGTCGAGACGGCGGCGTTGCTGAACCTGGAAAAACCCATCGAGAAATCGAAGGTCGTCGCGCTCGATGACTGGGTCGGCCCCGGCTATTCGTTGCCGACGCCGGAAATGGTCGAGGCGGTGCGCCTGTTTGCGGCGCAGGAAGCGATCCTGCTCGACACGGTCTATACCGGCAAGGCGGCGGCGGGCCTGATCGGCCTCATCCGGCAAGGGCGTTTCAATCGGGGCGAAAACGTCGTGTTCGTCCATACGGGCGGATCGCCGGCGCTCTTTGCGTATCAGCACGATCTGCAGGCATGAGACGCCCCGCGCGCACCGTCGGCGTGCTCGGCGGCATGGGCCCGATCGCGACGCACGACTTTTTCGGCAAGGTGCTCGCCGCATCGAACGCGCGCACCGACGACGATCACATCCGCCTGATCATCGACAACAATCCCTTCGTCCCGGATCGCAACGCGGCCGCGAATGGCGGCCCTTCGCCCGGTCCCGCGCTCGCGGCCATGGCGCGCGGACTGGAAGCGGCGGGCGCAGAACTTCTCGCCATGCCGTGCAACGCCGCCCACGCCTGGGCCGACGAGATCCGCGCGGCGGTGCGCATCCCCTTTGTCCACATGATCGAGGAAACGGTCGCGTCGGTGCGCGCCGCCACGCCGGACGCCCGTCGCGTCGGCGTGCTCGCCGCAGACGGATGTCTGCGTGCGGAACTCTACCAGGATGCGCTCTTTCGTGCGGGCTCGTTTCCCTTGAGGCTAGCAGTTGGGGAACAGGCGGCGTTCATGGACCTCATCTACCGCGTGAAAGGCGGGAAGGTCGACGTGGCCATGCGCGCCGAAATGCGCGGCTATGCGGAGCGCCTGCTGGCGGCGGGCGCGGAGGCCATCGTCGCCGGCTGCACGGAAATTCCGCTGGCGCTCGCGCCGGGCGACATCACAGCGCCCCTCATCGAATCCACCACCGTTCTGGCGCAGCGCGTTGTGGTTCTCGCCCGCGCAGACTAGAAACGCCCCGCTGCCCGTCTGGCGAAATTGGTAGACGCACCAGATTTAGGTTCTGACGCCGCAAGGTGTGCCGGTTCGAGTCCGGCGGCGGGCACCAGCGATACCCTCAGCGTTTCGGCTTGCCTTGCGACGATGATTGTCTACGCGCGAAGTCGCGTTCGCAGGCAGCGTTCCATAAAATGTTGGCGACGAACTAGAGTGTCCGCCGCCAACAGCGGCACCGCAGAGTGCTAGTCCCGCCAGACTATAAGCCGCCACCGGATCGGCGCGAACGGCGAGTGTTGGTGATGATTTTGCGGCGGCAAGGGATCGCCCTCATTCGCCGATATCTCACGGCCACAGGAGTCGCAGCGATAGATTCCAGAATATGGAACTCTGTCACCGGGCCCGTAGGTCGAATCGAATCGTGCGTCATTCGATTGGCGTATGAACCGCGGGTATTTGTAAGCAGCCATCATGGCCTCCATGGCGGAGCGCCAGATGCTTGACTTGAGAGTCCTCGGCGAGATTATGCGCCTGCGAACGGGGTCTCTTTCGTCGGCATCTCAGCGCCCGCGTTTGAGTTTTCCCGATCCAAGCGGTCACCGAGGGCTGAATCTCGGTGGCCGCCCCCACGCGGGGGCGACTCAGGAAATCCGACGTGTGCCGGACGCCTTCAGCAATGAAGTGATTTGGGTGAGCGTGAAAGGCTGAGTCAGAGCTGTTTCAGCGGACTCAAGAAGCGTTTCACCTCAGCCTTTCGTGGAACGATTCGTGCCCGATTCCAAATCTAATCCACGCGCGGACTTTGGCCGCCAAGGCGACCAGCCGACGTCAAGACATTTGTGTGAGGGAAATTTCCCTTGTTTCACGGGCTTTTCTTGAAGATCGCGGCGACGTTTCACGGATGTTGGCGTGAGATTCAGTTGTGGATAAGCCGCCGTGGTTGGATTCAGCCTTACGGTCCTGCACTAGGCGCCAAACCTTAGCGACGCTTCAACTTAACCGGCGCCAGCTCATTCAACAGCGCCGGCAGCGCTTCCGGCAGGTCTTCCGCGATCAGTCCGGGCCCGAGCGCTTCGCCGAGCCGTCCGTGCAGCCATGCGCCTGCGCACGCCGCTTCGAACGCCTTCATCCCCTGCGCCGCGAGGCCCGCGATCAGGCCCGCGAGCACGTCGCCCGAACCGGCGGTGGCGAGGAACGGCGTGCCGGTGGTGTTGACGGCGGCGCGACCGTCGGGCGCGGCGATCACGGTGTCGGGCCCCTTGAGCAGGATCACGCAGCCCGCGCGTTTCGCGGCGGCGCGCGCGCGTTCGATCTTGAGCATCTTGCTATCGGCGATGTCGGGGAAGAGGCGGCGGAATTCGCCGTGATGCGGCGTCGCCACGCACGCCTCGTGCAGCGCTTCGAACAGCGCATCCGGCTCCTTGGCGAACACCGTCAGCGCATCGGCGTCGAGCACCATGGGCGTTTTCAGGCCGGCGAGTTCGATCACCGTGTCGCGCGTGCGTTGGGTGAGACCCGCAGCCGGGCCGACGACGGTCGCCGTCGCCTTCTGCGCGATCTCGCGCGTTTCCTCTGCGTCCTTCGCAGACTCAAGCATGATCGCCGTGAGCTGACCGGCATTGTCGCGCATCGCCGTCGCCGGGGAGACGAGCGTCACGAGACCCGCGCCCACGCGCAGCGCCGCCCGCGCCGCCAGACGCGCAGCCCCCGTGCGTCCCGCGCCGCCGCTGATGACCATGGCGTGACCCCGCGCGTGCTTGTGCGCCTCCGCGTCGGGCCACGGCAGCGCCCATAGGTGCGGACCGTTTTCGACGGGCGCGCCCGCCAGTCCTTCCAGCGCTTCCGCCGGCACGCCGATGTCGGCGACGACGACCTCGCCGCACAGCGCCCGCGTCGGCTCCAGCACATGCGCCATCTTCTTGCGCACGAAGGTGATCGTGACATCGGCGCGGACGGCTGCGCCTTCGGACGCCCCGCCATCGCCATGCGCGCCGCTCGGCAGATCGATCGCCACGACCTCGTATCCGCGCGCGGCCTCGGCGATCCGCGACGCCGCCTCGTCCAGCGGCCGTGAAAGTCCTGCGCCGAAGAGCGCGTCGATCACGAGCGCGCCCGGCTCAAGCAACGATGCATCCGCCGGATCGACCCAGCCCATCCACGCCGAGGACGCATCCGCCGCATCACCCGTGAGCGCGTTGCGATCGCCGAGAAAGCCCACGCGTACGGGCCATCCGGCTTCCGCCAGCTTGCGCGCGACGACGAAGCCGTCGCCGCCGTTGGCGCCGGGGCCGCAGAAGATGACGGTGGGACGCGGCTCCCAGCGCGCCTGAATCTCGCGCGCCGCAGCGACGCCGGCGTTTTCCATCAGCGTACGCGTCGGCACGCCGAGCTCGGCGGACCGGGAATCGATCTCGCGCATCTGCGCGACGGTGATGATCTCGAACCCGGCGGTCACAGGGCGTTCACGGCTGCGGCTTCAGCGCCGCGCTCCACGAGATGCAGCGCGCCGTCGCGCGATTCCAGAATGGTGATGGAGCAATGCCCCGGCTTGAACACCGCCACCGCATCCGCACCGAGCGCCGCGCCCACCGCCGCATTGATGGCGACGAAGTGCGAGAATACCGCCGTGTCGTGCTGCTGCGCGAGCAATGTCTGCACGACGCCGTC